>JBJFAC010000329.1:0-1975 GCA_051887715.1 Candidatus Neoclostridium sp. | reverse complement strand
AACGGCGGCGTCAACGTATTCACCCATCAGTCCGAAAAGTATTTCGCAGGTACTGCTCGCCTTATCCATAATTATGTTTTCATTGGCAAAATTAGTGTTCGTGACGTGATGATCCACGTTTACGGTTGATTTAACGGCGAAAAACACGTCGCCAAATCGCCCCATACGGAACTCGTCCGCACAATCGACCGCAATTGCAAGGTCGTAACAGTCAAGAGTAGCGTAGTTGAATCTATTCGCGTCGGGCAAAAAAGCGTAATGCGGGGGCAAAGGCGAATCACACATAAAGTCGACTTTTTTGCCTAATTTTTCACATACTCGAGTAACGGCAAAGCCCGCCCCAAGGCAATCGCCGTCGGGACGGACGTGACATACTACGAATATGTTTTCCGCTTTATTTATTGCGTTAATCAGCGCGTTCATTATCCTTGATTTCCTTTAATATTTCGTCGATCTTACGACTGTATTCCATAGTGTTGTCCTTAATAAAAGTCAGATCAGGGATCTGTCTTATATCGCGGAACTGCTTGGCAAGCTCGCATTTGATAAATCCGGTGCTGCGAACGACAGCGTTAAAAGTGGCTTCGGCACTTTCGGGGCTACCGAACACGCTTAAATAAATTTTTGCGGTTTTAAGATCCTTTGCAACGCTTACTTTAGTAACGCTTACTATTTCGGTTTTGCGCGGATCCTTGATTTTATGCTCGATTATTTCTGCAATAACTCTTTGCATATCACCGTTCAATCTGTCTATTCTGAAATTCATTATAGCTCCTTAGTCTTGTTTTTCTTCCATTACGTAAGCTTCGATTTCGTCGTTTTCCTTAAATCCGGCGAAATTTTCAACGCTTATGCCGCATTCATAGCCCTGAGCAACCTCTTTTACGTCGTCTTTAAAGCGCTTGAGATTGTTGATATTGCCGTCGAATATTACGACGTCGTCACGGTAAATACGAACTTTTCCGTTCCGCACTATTTTACCGCTGATAACATACGAGCCTGCCACCTCACCCACGGAAGAAAGCTTGAATACGTTTCTGACCTGCGCTCTACCCATAATTTTTTCTTCGAATTTGGGCGCGATAAGACCTTTCATTGCAGCGCTTACGTCGTCGACTGCGTCGTAAATGACGTTATACAGGCGAATATCTATACCCATATTTTCCGCCATTGCTTTGGATTCGCTGTCCGGGCGAACGTTGAATCCGATAATAATAGCGTTTGAAACGCCGGCAAGCATCAGGTCGGATTTATTTATAGCGCCCACGCCGCCGTGAACGACGGAAACCTTGACTTCGCTGTTTGAAAGCTTTTCAAGACTGCCTTTAAGCGCTTCGACCGAGCCCTGAACGTCGGCTTTGATAATAAGGTTGAGATCTTTGATTTTTCCCTCGCTGATCTTATTCCATACGTCGTCAAGCGAAACCTTCTGTCCTTGGTTAGCCTGTTCGTTTTTGACTTTCGCGGTGCGTTCGTCGATAATCTGTTTTGCCGTTTTTTCGTCGCTTACGACGTACAGAGGATCGCCGGCATTAGGAACGTCGGCAAAACCGAGCAGCGATATAGGCGACGACGGACCTGCTTCTTTAATATTACGACCTTTGTCGTCAGTCATAGCGCGCACTCTTCCGCTGGTAAATCCGGAAACGACGTAATCGCCCACGTGCAAAGTGCCGTTCTGGATGATGACGTTAGCAATCGGACCTTTGCCCTTATCGAGCTTGGATTCGATTATCGAACCTCTTGCGCTGCGCTTGGGATTTGCGCGATAGTTGTTGTATTCCGCCAGGAAAAGAATTGTTTCAAGTAATTTGTCGATTCCCTCGCCCGTTTTTGCGGAAATGGGAACCATCATAACGTCGCCTCCCCACTCTTCGGGAACGAGATCGTATTCCATAAGCTTTTGCTTTACGCGATCGACGTTCGCGCCGGGCTTATCAATTTTATTGATAGCTACGACGATGGGCACTTTTGC
>JBJFAC010000328.1:0-2002 GCA_051887715.1 Candidatus Neoclostridium sp. | reverse complement strand
AAAACGCGCCCGTGTTTTTAAAACGCGTCTCGCCCTATACGGACTACGAGGATATTTTTGCGAAAGCCGCCTCGTCCGTAGGATCTTTCGAACGTGACGACTCCGCGCAAACGAGAAAAAATTTCTATTCGTTTCAGCCGTCCGAACGCTGGGGAAGGTATCCTTACGAGCAGATAGAAAATCATTCGTACAGCTGGATCACGTCACTTAAACAGAACAAAACGCGCGGCGAATCGCCCTTACCCGTAAGGCTTGCCGCAGGGCAGTACGCAATATTCGATCTCGGACGTATCGAAACCGGATTTATAACGCTTTCGGGAGCGGCGGCAGGCAAAAGTCAAACGGTCGTCGCCTTTTCGGAGTACGCCTCGCCCGATCGCTTTGCGTTCACCGATATGCACGCGCACAACGTTTTAGACTTGACTGCTGATAAAGAGTTCGATTTCGTGTCGTTCGAGCCGTACGTTATGAAATACGTCGCGGTGTTCGTAAAGAGCGGCGAAGTGACGATAAATTCCGTGGGCGTAAAAAATTACGCGTGCGATATGTCGAATGCAAAACAGCCCCCCGAAACGCTGTCTCCGCAACTTAAAGAAGTATATCGTGCGGCGGCGCGCACTTTTGCGCACAACGCGGTCGATTTATACACCGACTGCCCTTCCCGTGAGCGCGCAGGATGGCTGTGCGACTCTTATTTTACGGGCAAAACGGAGTACGAGCTGTTCGGCTCCGCTCCCGTGGAAACCGATTTTTTGGAAAACTTCCGACTTTACGAAAACGAGGGAGAATATCCTTTCGGAGTGTTGCCGATGTGCTATCCGTCCGACGAGGAAGACGACGCGAAGTTTATTCCGCAGTGGAATATGTGGTACGTTCTCGAAGCGGAGGACTACGTATACAACCGCCGCAACGAGGATAAGCGCGAGGCGTTCCGCAGGTCCGTGGGAAATCTTATTTCGTTTTACGAAAAATACGAAAACGAAGACGGATTGCTGGAAAATCTGCCGTCGTGGAACTTCGTCGAGTGGAGCAAGGCGAACGACTGGACCAAGGACGTAAACTACCCGACGAATTTCCTGTACGCAGGCGTTTTAAGAGCGGCAAGCCGATTGCTCGGCGACGAAAAACTTTGTAAAAAAGCCGAAAAAGTGGCAAAAACCGCCGTTTCTCAGTCCTTTAACGGAGAGGTATTTCTCGACCACGCCGAGCGAAAGGACGGAAAACTAAAGCGCTTGCAGCATTGCTCGGAGACCTGTCAATACTACGCGGTTTTGTTCGGCGGCATAGATATAAACGATGGAAAATACGAAAAACTTAAAAAACTGATCACCGATTTTTTCAACGCCGGAAGAAAAGAACGGCTGGACGAAATCGTGCCCGTAAACGCTTTTATCGGCGCGTATTTAAGGCTGGAAACGCTATTGAAAATGGGCGAAAATCGGCTTGTTCTGGAAAGCGTGCAGGAATTTTTCGGCGATATGGCGCGCGCTACCGATACGCTTTGGGAATATCGCGACGTTCACGGTAGCCAGAACCACGGCTTTGCTTCGTACGCTTTGGTGGCGATAAATAAAGCGCTGGGCGTGGAAAGAAAAAGTTAAGCGCGTTAAAACCGAACGCAAAAACCAATCGGACGAACAGATTGCCGTGCTTCGCGGCACCGTAATAACGACCATCGTTCGTCCGATTTTTGCGTTATATCCGTTCAATTATTGCCCACCCTTCCAAATGATACCGTAGGGGCGACCATCGCTCGTCCGATTTTTTGCGCTATATCCGTTCAATTATTGCCCACTCACAACGCCGTAGGGGCGACCATCGGTCGTCCGCGTTTTTGTGTTATATCCATTCAATTGTTGCCCACTCACAACGCCGTAGGGGCGACCATCGGTCGTCCGCGTTTTTGATATTTACGCAAAAACTAAATCTTCGCAACTAACCTGTCTCTTTGGCTCCATCCGGGAGGGAGCCGGCGCCGTCAGGCGACTGAAGGAGAATGCGT
>JBJFAC010000327.1:0-8804 GCA_051887715.1 Candidatus Neoclostridium sp. | reverse complement strand
TCGCTCGCTTTCTGGCGCACCATCATTTTGAAAACGGACAGAATAAGCTCGTTTTCGCTTTTAAATCCCATCTGATAGAGGTTGTAGTCGGGAACGGAATTGTATTTGTCCAGAACCAGTACGAGCTCGTCGGGCGCGACCGGCCATCTGCTGCCGCCCAGCAGATCGTATTGCGCGTCGAGCAGCGCCGGATTGTCTATCATTTCGCTCCAGGTTTTAACACTCTTCATCATCGACTCGTACATAGTCGCGGCGTTGCCTGCCGCCGACATCATAGTTTTAAGCAGGGGAGGCATTTCGTAAGGGTTAAGCTTAACGCCGTCCTCGGTGTAGAAGTTGTAGTTAAAATCGTAGGAATACTTGACGCCGCTGATCTTTTTCTTGAATTCTTCGTCTTCCAGCTTTTTTTCGAGGTAAGCCTTGAAGGATTTCAGGTCGTTTCGTTCTATACCGTTGGAAATGGAATCGAACATATCTCCGAGGAAGGTGTTGGAGTGCATTTCATCGTCGCCCGGGTACTCGGTTTTGTCGCCCACGTCGCCGTTAGCCTGCAGAAAGGACGCCATATCGATATTGGTCGAATTGACGGTGAGCGGATAGTTGGAAAGCGTGTCCTGCTGAACGTCGTATATATAATTCTGGAAGCCCGACGACAGCGACAGTATAAGCGCTATGCCGATAATGCCGATACTGCCGGCAAACGCGGTCAGCACCGTGCGCGCCTTTTTGGTGAACAGATTGCGCAGTGAAAGAGAAAACGCCGTAAAAATGCTCATAGCCGCCTTTTTGGCCGGTTTTTCGGGCGTTTGGCTGACGGATTTCGCCTCGAACGGACGCGTGTCCTCGATGACGTTGCCGTCCAGCAGCCTGATAATGCGGGAGGAGTACTTGTCGGCAAGCTCCGGATTGTGCGTGACCATAATGACCAGCCTGTCGCGGGCTATTTCTTTGAGCAGCTCCATAACCTGAATGCTCGTTTCGCTGTCCAGAGCGCCGGTGGGCTCGTCGGCAAGCACTATTTCCGGATCGTTGACTATCGCTCTCGCTATTGCGACGCGTTGCATCTGACCGCCCGAAAGCTGGTTGGGCAGTTTGTTCAGCTGGTCGCCCAGCCCTACTTTGATCAGCGCGTTTTTTGCCCTTAAGCGTTTTTCCTTTTTGGGGACGCCGGAAAGAGTGAGAGCAAGCTCGACGTTGCCCAGCACGGTCTGATGAGGAATAAGATTGTAGCTTTGGAACACGAAGCCGACGGAGTGATTGCGGTAGTTGTCCCAGTCGCTATCCTTATACTGCTTGGTGGAAACGCCGTTTATGATGAGGTCGCCGCTGGTGTATTTGTCCAGACCGCCGATTATGTTAAGCATAGTGGTCTTGCCGCAGCCGCTCGGCCCCAGAACGGAAACGAATTCGTTTTTTCTAAAGGAGAGGCTTACGCTTTTAAGCGCGCGCACAGTCGCGTCGCCCGTGCTGTAGTCTTTAACGATATTTTTTAATTCCAGCATAGTATTTCACCTCGCTTGGGTTAGTCTTTGGACTTTTACGCCCTTATTATACGGCAGATTTTATTGGGTAGTGTGTTTTAATCGTGTAGTTTTGGTATAAATTGCCGAAAAGCACGAAAAAAGCCGAACGAAACGCATTTTCGCCCGACTTTGTTTTTTTGCGTTTATAACAGCGGTATGACTCCGAGATATTCTATATCCGGTCTGTTCGCGGCGTCGCCTTCCGCAAGCACGAACGCCTTGGCGCAGATCGTGCCGCCCGCTTTCTCGACCAGCTGCTCCAACCCTTTAAGACTGCCGCCCGTCGAAACGACGTCGTCCACTATCGCCACGCGCTTGCCCTTTATCAGGTTAACGTCGTGCGCCGAAAGATAAAGCGTTTGCTCTCCGCCCGTAGTGATGGAGCGGACGGTGGAGGAAATGCCGTCCTTCATATAAAGCTTTTGCGATTTTCTCGCAACCGCGTAAAAGTCCTGGCAAAGCTCGCGCGCGGTAACGTGAGTAAGCTGCAAGCCCTTGCTCTCCGCCGTGATAAGCACTTCGGGAGCGTACTTTTTTAACCTTTCGGCTATCTTTTTGCCGCAGTATTCGGTGAGATCCTGATTACCGTGCAGGTTGAAAAACGCGATGTTAAGCCCCGGCTGCAACTCGATTACGGGCAGATCTTCCTTTCTGCCGGCGATATCCGCAGTGTAAAATTTATCCATAATTATTCCTCTGTGTTTAAAATTTCGGTCAGATTGCGGAGTAGTTCCGTCCGCACGCGACATATTATACAACATAAACCGAAGAAAAGTCAACGGTTTGGGGCAAAATCGAAGAATGTTTGCTTTATTGATTTGACAAGAAGACGGTTTGCGGGTATAATTAAACGGTAGGCGCACGCCGGCAGTCAGAGAAAAGGAGGCAACCGCGTTTGAAGAAAATATCCGAAAGTGTGATCGATCTCCGTATCGCCACGCGCAGGGCGTGTATGTGCGAGAACGCCGACAACAACAAAAAGAGCACGCTCAGCCTTAAAACCAAGGTACTGTACCTTATCGCTCACGGTTGTAGCCCCAAGGATATTCAGCTTATTCTTTGCATTGCCAAAACCAACCTCGCGCTCATTGCCGCGGCGCTGGAAAAGCAGGGCTTTATCGTCAAAAGCCGCGCTTACGACGACAGACGGCACGTTACGTACGCCGTCACCGGCAAGGGCAAAAAATATCTTGCTTCCTGCCTGGAAACCATCGAAAAAAGCTTTTCCGCCGCTTTTCCCGATAATGAAAGCTATCAGGCGGCGCTTAAAAAACTGGAAGACGCGCTGGAAGCCTTTTCGTTTATAAACAATTAGAAAAGAAACGGGAAAAAGAGCGCAAAAGTAAAATTTCGCCCGCGCCGCGCTTCAAGGAAAAAGCGGCAGCCGGGAAGAATAAAAAAGCACGAGCACAAAAATGTTAAAAAGTCTGAAAACCGATCTTAATACCGTACTCGAAAAGGATCCGGCGGCAAGAAACCGTCTGGAAGTATTTTTGACGTACTCGGGTTTTCACGCGGTGCGTATGTACCGGTTCGCGCATTTTCTGTACCTGCACAACTACAAGCTGTGCGCGAGAATAATCAGCCAGTTCGCCCGATTTATAACGGGCATCGAGATCCACCCCGCCGCAAAGATAGGCAGCGGCGTGTTCATCGATCACGGGGCCGGCGTGGTAATAGGGGAAACCGCGGAGGTGGGCGACGACTGTACCATTTACCAGGGCGTGACGCTGGGCGGCACGGGCAAGGACAAAGGTAAACGCCACCCCACGCTGGGCAAGGGCGTAATGGTGGCGGCGGGCGCTAAAATACTCGGACCGTTCACCGTGGGCAAGCACGCCAAAATAGGCGCGGGCTCGGTCGTGCTCAAGGAAGTGCCCGATAACGCGACCGTGGTGGGCGTTCCCGGCAGAGTGGTGCGCATCAAGGGCGAACGAGTGGAGGACTTCGATCAGAATCTGCCCGATCCCGTAAAGGACGAGCTGACCAGATTGCAGGACGAAGTAAAACGCCTGAAAGAAATAGTAGAAAAATCGGAAAAGGGCAAAAATTCGTAAAACGAACGAAAAACGCAATAAAGCGGCAATAAAAATATAAAAGAAATTAAATTAATCGCGAAAAGGCGGTTCAAGAGGTACTAAATGCTGAAACTATACAACACTCTTACCAGAGAAAAAGAAGAATTTAAGCCCGTGGGAAACGTAGTTACAATGTATTCGTGCGGCCCCACGGTTTATAACTACGCTCACATCGGAAATTTAAGAACGTACGTTTTTATGGACGAGGTGAGGAGAGTACTGCGCTACGACGGCTACAAGCTGAAGGGCGTTATGAACATCACGGACGTGGGACATCTGCTGTCGGACGGAGACGACGGCGAGGATAAAATGGAGAAAGCCAGCCGCGAGCAGAAAAAAACGCCGTGGGAGATAGCAGATTACTACACGGGCGTTTTTATGAAGGATATAGCGCTGCTCAACATCGGCAAGCCCGAAATTATCGCGAAAGCTACCGATCATATCCCAGATATGATAGAGTACGTGCAAAAACTCGTGGAAAAAGGCTACGGCTACGAAACGAGCGACGGCATATATTTCGATATCTCCAAATTCCCCGAATACGGCAAGCTGTCGCGTCTTAACCTCGAAGAGCAGATCGCGGGAGCGCGCGTGGAGGTCAACGGAGAAAAGCGTCATCCGGCTGACTTTGCTCTTTGGAAAAAAGCCGCGCCCGAGCACATAATGCAATGGCAGTCGCCCTGGGGTATGGGCTACCCCGGCTGGCACATCGAATGCTCGACCATGAGCCGCAAATACCTCGGCTCCGTGCTCGATATCCACACCGGCGGCGTCGACCACATTCCCGTACACCACGAAAACGAAATCGCTCAGTCGGAGGCTCTGGAAGGGCACAAGACGGTAAATACCTGGATGCACGGCGAATTTATGCTGGTGGACGGCGGAAAAATGAGTAAGTCTCTGGGCAACACCTACACGGTCGCTCAGCTGCAGGAAAAGGGCATCGAGCCGCTGGCTTTCCGCTATTTCTGCCTCAATACGCATTACAGAAAAAAACTCAACTTCACTTTCGAGGGCATAGAAGCCGCTCAGACGGCGTACCGTCGCCTGCTTGCCGAGCTTTATCAGCACAAGATCGCCAAAGACGCCGTCACCGATCCCGAAAAGCTGGAGGGCTATCGTCAGGCGTTCCAAAGCGCGATCGACGACGACGTCAATCTTCCGATGGCGCTGGGCGTGCTGTGGACTATGGTCAAACAGCCGTACAGCCGCGATATTTACGAGCTTGCGCTCGACTTCGACAAGGTGTTCGGTTTAAGTCTGGATAAGGCAAAGCCGGAGGAAAAACCGTCCGTCGAAGCGCCCGAAGAGATTCGCGCCATCGCCGAGCAAAGATGGCAGGCGAGAAAGGAGAAAAATTGGGCGGAGTCGGACAGACTGCGCGCCGTTCTCGCCGAAAAGGGCTATGCCGTGCTCGACGGAAAAGACGGCTACAAGCTGGAAAAGAAATAAACCCGCATTTTACGAAAAACACGCTGCGTTTCGCTACCGCGAAGTACAGCGTGTTATTTTTTTGCTGTTCTCGTGGCAGCGTCAGTACGGACTTTACTTTTTATCATTCATTGCTCAAATGTGGAACGGCAACCGTGAGTGAAGGCACAGAGATAGAACTTCCGCGACACAACTCTGTACGAATACGACGAGCGCGGCAGATTGCTGGACGAGAGAATTGCCTACGACAACGCGGGCAGACCTATTATTTACCGTAATAACGCCGTGGAGTGGAACGGCTCGCAGATGACGAAGTACGGCGGCAATACCTACGAGTACGACGGGAATAATTACAGGGTTTTCAAGCAAACGCCAAGCGAAAAAACGTATTACTGTTACGACGGCTTTGGGAACCTGAGGTTCGAGCGCAGAGGACGCACGGAGATAAATTACATTTACGATGCGGGCGGAATACGAGGCATGAAAGTTACCGTGCCGACCGACGACCCGTCAACGTACTATGTAAGCAGTGAATTTTGCTACGTCAAAGACAGCTTGGGAAATGTTCGCGTAATACTTGACAAAAGCGGGAATATAATGGTAGAATATAACTACGACGCATGGGGTAATTTCGAAGCAAGGAGCGTGGGGAATGCGAACATAGGCGGCGTTACGCTGGACCTTGTTTCATTAAACGCATTTACGTATCGCGGTTACTATTACGACAAAGAAAGCGGTTTATATTACCTGATAAACCGTTACTACGACCCTGTAACCGGCAGATTTATATCACCCGACGACGTAGGCTATCTTGACTTCGAGTCGTTCTTCGGCACTAACCGATATGCCTATTGCCTTGATAATCCGGTTAATTATATAGATCCGGAAGGGCATTCATTAGTAACGGTATTCCTAATTTTGGCTGCTACAACTATTATAGGTGTGGCACTAGGTGCAAAAAAAGCGGTGGATGAAGGTGCAAAAGGGTGGGGATTTGCTAAGGATGTAATTCTTGGTGCTGCATTTGGGCTCGCAATGGGAGGGGCTATAGTTAGTATTTTCGCAGTTTTTGCAGGTGCAATTGGTGGTTCGGCGGCAACGGTTTTTTGGGGAGTTGCTGTGAAACAAGCATTTGCAATTGGAGCGTTAGCAATTGATTTTACAGCATTTGTGGTTGCACCATTATTTGGGATAGTAATGCAAGGAATAGAGTATGAAACGCCTCAATCACCGTATCAGCCACCGGCTAATATTCCCACCCCGCCTCATCCTTATAATAAATTACATAAAAGAACAAGGAGATATGATATATGATAGAGTTTAAAGGAGAATTATCTGCAAACTGTAAAAAATTTGTTTTATCGGAGGAAACTAAAGTTGCCAGATTGAGTGCAATAATTCCTTCTATTCCTATGGCAATTGCGGACATATGGATATCTCTTTCGGTCGATTTGTTTTATTTAATCTTCTTACCGGTATTGATATTTATTGTAGTCCTTGCAGGGCTTACGCCAAAAGAAAAAAGTTATGGATTAATTATGACAAAAAAGGTCGAACTTTGCGATGACTATCTATCCAGTGAAGGTGAAAAGTTTGAAGAAGTAAGGGTATTGGATGATGTTAAATGTGTGGTGGATTACGGTGATTGGTATAAAATATATTTTTATTTTCCTCATAAAAGTCTGCGTTTTATCTGTCAGAAGGACTTGCTTGTAAAGGGTACGATAGAAGAATTTGAAGAAATGTTTGCAGGCAGAATTAAAAGAAAAATTCAGAGCAAATAAGTATATTTAAGACAAAGTTGGAAACATTCCATCCCTCCCGCACACGCACAAGGAAAAAACTTATGTCAATTTGGCGATAGCATTGCCGGCACGTCTGCGCAAATTGATAATCATGATACCGTAGCATCTTGCATCGGATAAAATGATGCTCGGGAAAAGTTATGAATACGAGTACGACGACAGCGGCAATCGTACGATCATGGTTGAAGGCGCGTACTCGCTTAATGAAGAAATTCCCGCAAGCGTTGAAAGAAGAGTAGGCGCGGCGTTCTGCGGAACGAGCTTCTGCGGAACGGCGGTGGCAAGCGAGGGCGTTGTGCGAAGCTTCCGCGACACAACTCTGTACGAATACGACGAGCGCGGCAGATTGCTGGACGAGAGAATTGCCTACGACAACGCGGGCAGACCTATTATTTACCGTAATAACGCCGTGGAGTGGAACGGCTCGCAGATGACGAAGTACGGCGGCAATACCTACGAGTACGACGGGAATAATTACAGGGTTTTCAAGCAAACGCCAAGCGAAAAAACGTATTACTGTTACGACGGCTTTGGGAACCTGAGGTTCGAGCGCAGAGGACGCACGGAGATAAATTACATTTACGATGCGGGCGGAATACGAGGCATGAAAGTTACCGTGCCGACCGACGACCCGTCAACGTACTATGTAAGCAGTGAATTTTGCTACGTCAAAGACAGCTTGGGAAATGTTCGCGTAATACTTGACAAAAGCGGGAATATAATGGTAGAATATAACTACGACGCATGGGGTAATTTCGTTGCGGAGAAAGTGCGTGAGGCGTGCATAGGTAGTGTTACCGTTGACCTTGCGGAACTTAACGCATTTACGTATCGCGGTTACTATTACGACAAAGAAAGCGGATTATATTACCTGATAAACCGCTACTACGACCCAACAACGGGCAGATTTATATCTCCCGACGACGTAGGCTATCTTGACTTCGAGTCGTTCTTCGGAACCAACCGATATGCCTATTGCCTTGACAATCCGGTAAATTATATAGATCCGGAAGGTACAGATTGGGAAAGTTTTTGGAATGGCGTTGGAAATTGGTTTTCCGATAACTGGGTAAAGCTAACTATTGGTGCTGCCTTTATAATAGTGGGCGCATTAGTAACATTTTTTACGGCTGGGATGGGGACGGCTGGGTTATTGGCTGCGGGAGGAGCTTTGCTGGCTTCTGCAAAAGCTGTAGGCATTAGTATGGCTGTTAGTGCTGGCATTGGTGCTGTTGTCGGAGGTATAACCGGCGGTTGGGAAGGTGCATTGCGAGGCTTTGGTGATGGTGTAGCTGATGGGTTTATGTGGGGTGGAATTTTTTCAGGAGGCGCGCAAATACTAAGTGGCTTATTTAAATTTGCGGCAAATATGGGAGCTCCTACTGGTCGCAAAGGTGGGGTACACCTTACTAAAAATATAAAAATTTTATCACCAAATAAATTAACTTTCAAAGAACCAGGGGGAACCTTGTTGAAAATAGGTAAAAATTTAAGGTTTGATGTTGGAACAAAAACGCTTCTGCATATGCATTTTCTTAAATTCAACCATGTCCCATTGGGAACAATATTGTCGTCTGTTTTCGGAGGAATAGATTCAATATGGGAGTAGAATTTAAATATTCCAATAGAGAGCTATCGAAACTTATTAAGTCACTCAACAAAAATAGCCGGTTTAGTTCGATGAAGGTTGCCGAATATTCCGTGGGAAACCTTTCGTATCTTATCGGCTTGATGGATAGCCGCATTTATTTACTTTTCTACGACTTGGACTACTCTGATTTTTACTTAGTGACGGATAAGTTCAAAAAATATATGAACGTTACCGAAGCCAACGTAATTGAGAGCAATAAAACCGAGTGCTTGCAAATAGTAGGCTACTTTTATAAACAAAAAGAGGAAGAATTGACGGCGGAATTGGATTGTATGGATATAGACGAATTTGATATTGCCGAATATCCAAACGAGCA
>JBJFAC010000326.1:0-2005 GCA_051887715.1 Candidatus Neoclostridium sp. | reverse complement strand
CCTTCCTTCATCTCGCCGAGCACTATCTGCTCGTCCGAAACGGCAAACTTCTTGCTTTTGCAGGTGAGGCATCGTTCCAGCAGAACGTCGCTTTTTGCAGCGGTCTTTTCGCCTTCCGAAAGCGTGAACTTAAACGCCTCGCCCTCGTCGGAAACGGCGGTAACGTCGTCCGAAACCAGCGATTCTACCTTGTAGTTGTCTATCTTTCCCCGGCATTCGACGCCGATAACCAACACTTTTTCGCGCTTAACGCGGTTTTCCTTTACCAACTGGTTAAAGGAATAGGTGTCGCACGGCTTCAAAAATACGGCGGTAACGCCCTCTTTCTTGCTTACGTTTATAAGATATTTGCTTAAATTCGCGCCGCAGAAGCCGTCGTAAACGAACTCGGAAAGGCTTTCGGGCGTTTCGAAGGTAGCGGGGCTTACGTCGAACGCAAAGTCGCCTTTCTTCCAGCCTATCACGCGCGCAACCGTTTTACTTTCAAGCAGTTGAACTGCTCTTTCTTTCAAAGCGGACTCAATAGCGTTCATCTTTTTCTTCCTCCTTGACGCGCAAATCGGTGAGGCGCTTGTTCTCGCCGAGCGCCGCCACCTGTTTGACGAAGTCGTTCATAACGAGGGAGAATTTAGCACCCTCCGCCGCCGATACCCACTCCACGCGAGTGCGCTCTCTTTCTATTCCGAGATAGTCGAGGAAGCTGAACAGCAACGACATTCTTCTTCTTGCGTAATAATTGCCGGTTACGTAATGGCAGTCGCCCGGATGGCAACCGCACAGTATCACGCCGTCTGCTCCGCGCTGAAAGGCTTTCAGTACGAACGTGGGATTGACGCGGCACGAGCAGGGCACGCGCACTATTTTTACGTTGGCGGGATAGGACAGTCGGCTGGAACCGGCAAGATCCGCTCCGGCGTACGAGCACCAGTTGCAACAAAACGCCACGATATTGGGCGTGAATTGCTTGTTTTCGTTTATCTCTTGCATATTGCTTCCACCTCCGACATTATTTGCGACGAGCTGAAGCCCGACAGATCCATCGCTCCCGACGGGCAGGTTACCGTGCAGGCTCCGCAGCCCTGGCACACAGCCGGATTGACCACCGCCACCCTTCTCGTCTCGGTCCTTCCGCCGCCCAGACGGAATTCCTTGTCTTCGTACGAGATCGCTCCGTACGGACATACGGAAGCGCATTGACTGCAGCCGTTGCACGCTCTTTCGTCGGAATGAGCGACGCACGGATTGGTTTTCAGATGATCCTTGACGAGCAATCCTATTACCTTTGCGGCGCAAGCGGAAGCCTGCGATACCGTTTCGGGAATGTCCTTCGGACCCTGGCACACTCCGGCAAGATAAACGCCGGCGGTGGGGCTTTCGACGGGGCGAAGCTTGGGATGCGATTCGTTGAGGAAGTTATTCGTGTCTATGCTTGCGGTGAGCAACGTCGCTATTTTACGCACCGAAGGCTCGGGCTCGATGGCGACGGCAAGCACGACGAGGTCGGACGCGATGGTGACCTGCTCGTTATCTATGAGATTCGAGCCCTGCACCATGAGCTTTCCGTTTTGGTTGTACACCTTTCCGACCATACCTTTTATATAGTCCACGCCGTACTGTTCGACCGCTCTGCGATAGAATTCGTCGTAGTTTTTGCCCGGAGTGCGGACGTCTATATAGAATACGTGCACTTCGGTGTCCGGATATTTTTCACGGATGAGCATAGCGTGCTTTGCCGTGTACATACAGCATATCTTGGAACAATACGGCTTGCCGCAACCGGACGTGTCGCGAGAGCCCACGCACTGTATGAACGTGATCACCTTGGGGTGCTTTCCGTCGCTGGGACGGAGCAATACTCCGCCGGTGGGGCCTGCGGCGTTCATCAGTCGTTCGAGCTCGAGCGAGGTAATGACGTCCTTATTGTCCATATAGCCGTATTCGTTGAACGCGTCCGGCTTGATGGGACGGAAGCCTGTGGCTACCACTATCGCGCCGTACTCTCTGT
>JBJFAC010000325.1:0-2007 GCA_051887715.1 Candidatus Neoclostridium sp. | reverse complement strand
TGCTTTGCCGAAAACGGGCTGAGCGGAGTAGGCATGCGCACTCTGGCGCGGGAATGCGGTTGCAACGTCGCGGTTTTTTACAATTATTTTGCCGATATGGACGATCTTATCGTGCAGTCGACGGAGTATTGTATGAGCAAGGTCGAGGACGATTTTATGGCGAAGGCTCCGAACAGCGTTGAAGAGATGTGGCGTTTTATCGACGAGACGCCGCATTGGACGGCGGAAAAGCACGGCAAAAAATATCGGCTGATGTATCAGGTTTACACCCACCCGAAGTATCGGGAATACGGAAAACGGTTTTTCGAGGGCGTAGACCGAAGATACACCGACTACGCCAAAAGTCTGGAAAAGAAGCTGAACATTCCTTACGACGTCATTACTCCGTTAATATTTATTATGATCCGCGCCTGCGTACATTACGCGCTGTTCGAGGACGAATTTTATCTGCAGGCTCAGATGAAAATTCTGAAAGGCGGCATAAGATTTTACGTTGAAAAATATAAGTTCGATAAAGGAGAACAAGAATAATGAAAAAAGTACTGCAAGCAGTTCTGGCTACGCTCTGCATAATTTGCACGAGCGCATTCGTCGCGCCGTTAACGGCGTCCGCGGCGGATACCGATTACGGCTTGGAAGTTTTCGGAAAAGCGGTAACCAGCTCCTACAAAAGCAATGCAAGCGAGGGCTGGAGCTTTGACTCTGCAACCAACACGCTGACCTTGACCGACGGCGACAAGTTCACGGCGGCATTTGCGAAAATGACGAACACATCCGACTCGTCGCTCTGCACGTTTTACAGATACGACCCGAGTATCGGCAGTGCGGCATTCGCATATTATATGGCGGCGGTTGAAGTAAAAACGTTGACAAACCTGAACGTCAAGGTAACGGGCGACGTAACCGTCGGTAAATCAAGCTGGAGCACCTGGTTTAACGTTACGGAAGCGAGCGGATTGACTAATGTCAGAACGATGGGTTTTTACTCTCGATCCGGCGGAATCACGGTGACCGGCGGCGGAAAGCTTACCGTGTATTCCACCGACACGGCGTTTTACACCAACGGCGACTTCAAAACCGACGGAAAAGTGCAGTTGGATCTGACGACGTACCGTACCTCGGCAATCTACGCACAAGGAAAGATTATCATTGATAACGGCTCGACTGTTAATGCAAAAACCAAATACCTCGTCGGCATCTACAAATCGTATTATTCCGTGCTGTATTACGATGGGAGTAAAGAAGACGACAGTAAAGGTAATATCCAGTATGATTCGATGGCGGCTGTCATATCGACGCAAGGGACAAATAACAACGGTATTTCCGTATTAAACGGATCCACCCTTAACGTCAACGCTCACCTGGGTGATGTCGCGGAGACGAAAATTAAGCTTACACAAAACAGGGAATATATGCCCGACGAGACTAATCTGTCCGACGGCACACGCTCCTATTATGCGATATGGTCGGACAGAGCCGATATAAACGTGGAAGGAAATTCCAAACTGAAGGTATACCTCGATGCGGCAAGCGATTTGTATAGACGACTCCATCCCGAAGTGATCGAATGGAAGTGCCTGTATCGGACGATCGCCGTGAATTCAAGCGCTGTCACTGTAAAGAACAGTGATATCGTAATCGAGGCGTATAACCGTGACGTTTCGTTTGAAAAGGATAGTATAACATATGCCGGTAAAGAACTCGGTGATTACGCCGAATTCTTCTATAGTCAAAGCTTCTACTATCCCGAAACAAACCTGAAAGACAATAGCATGCGGGCATCCGTGTTTTATATGCGCGGAGCTTCCTCCGTACAGCTCAACATGAAAGGAATATACGGCGAAAGTAATATCTGCCGTATGCTCGATTATAAAAGCGACCTCTTCAAGTTCTATGATTACGATGAAGGCAAGCGCTACTACTATTGCGAGTATCCGGAAGGAGATTATAACGGCGGAGTGTATCTCTATCTGAAATCCTACGAAAAGGGTCCCACCTACTATCTGC
>JBJFAC010000324.1:0-2012 GCA_051887715.1 Candidatus Neoclostridium sp. | reverse complement strand
ACTGCATAGAAACGTGTGGGGCAGGGGAGAAGCGATACGTTACTGAGTGGCTATATTACGAACAGACTGTCGGAAGTGTCCGTACAGCCCGTAAGAGGCATAATACAAAATATCAAAGCGAAAATAATATACGGTAATTTTTTCATTATAATCTCCGAAAAAGTTTTTTGTTTAAGAGAAAAGGATTTTCACCGATAATTATAGCACACGACCGAAAAAAAACAAAGCGATTTGCGCTTTTTATCCGATATAAACTTGATTTTGCCCCGATATTATCAACGCGATCGTTTATTTGTCGTTCTCTTACTTGACAAATTCGGCATTGTGGAATACAATATAAGAATGAATTACGTTACGAAAAACTCGTTTGTCGCGTGCGTCGAGGAGGTCAAAAGGCTGATAGCTAATAGCCCCCGCGACTTAAAACACCCCAAATACGTCGTCGTTCCCGAAGTCTACACTTTTGATTTCGAGAGAGATTTTTATTTGTCGGGCGGTTCGTTCGACGTAAAGATCTGCTCGTTTTCCAAGCTGTACTACGATCTGGTTCCGGGCGGCAACGCGATAAGCCGTCAGACCGCGATAGCGCTGGTGCGCAAGATCGCTATCGATAAAAAAGAAGAGCTCGAATACTACGCTTCGGCGTTCGATAAGCGCGGCTTTGCGGCTAAAGTATACGAAACGCTGGAAAAGCTTTCGGGAAGCAACGTTTCGCCGGAGCAGCTGACCTCTTCCGACCGCTCGCTCGACCGAAAGCTGAAAGATCTTCGGCTGATATACGGAGAGTACGTCGCGGCTACCAAGGGCGACAGAGTGGACGCAAACGGCAGAGTGGCGGCGCTTGCCGAATATATTCTGAAGGAAAACACGGCGCTTAGCGGAAGCGACGTATACGTGGTCAATTTCGACGTTTTTACTGCGGTTCAGAAAAAACTGATCGAGGCAATGGATAAGGTAGCGCGCAGCGTGACCGTCTTTTACGCGGAAATGCAAAACGACTGCGCGCCGAAAAGAAAACCGACGGTATACGCGGCAAGCTCGCAGGAGGACGAATATTCGCGCGTTGCCGATTATATTGCCGACGACGTGTACGGCGGTATGCGGTTCGGGCAAATAAGCGTTCTGGGTGAAAATATAGATTACGACCGCATTAAAAGGGCGTTTGACAGTCGAGGCATACGTTTTTATTTCGACAAAAAGCAATCGCTTGCGCTTTCCGAGCCTGCCGATCTCGTTCTGCGCGTCCTGGCTTGCGAGTGCGACGGAATGACCGCGGACAACCTTATCGCTTTATGTTCAAACAGATTGCTCGTTCCGGACGTCAGCCTGCGCGACGCGTTTACGGCGTACGTGCGCGCTCACAACGTATGCTTTTCCGCCGTGTTCGAGAAGTTTGAAAAAGAGGACGAAAACGCCTTTTCGGCAGAGGCGGCAAGGAAAAGAGCGGTCGAAGCGCTTTGTAAGGGCGACGGAGCGGAATACGAGTCTGCTCGCGCGTTTGCAGACAGATTTATAGAAGTAATCAGGCTTGCGGAAAGCGGAAAAAACGAGCAAAACGAGCGCTTTTTCGAGTGTACGAAAGCCGCTCTCGAAACGCTGGCGCAGGTTTTCGGGAATAAACCTTACAGAACGAAAGAACTGTATTCGGCGTTCGGGGAGATAGTCCGCGGCACGGAACTGTCGGTAGTGCCCAACCGCACCGACACGGTTTTCGTAGGACCGTTAAACGCAAAGCGCGGTTTTAAGTGCGATAAGTTGTACGTGGTGGGCTTTAACGACGGCGTTTTGCCCAAAACGGATTCGGGCAGCGGACTGCTTTGCGACGCCGACGCGGACAAGCTTTCAACAAGCGGCGTGGAAATAGCTCCGCTTTCGCGCGACGTCAACGCAAGGTTTCGCGACGAGCTCGTCCAGCTTGTGAAAGCGGCGGAAAAAACCTGTCTTTCGTACGTATCGGACGGCGAAAACAAGCGTTCGTATATGTTGCGCCTTATCGAAATGTCGTGCGGAAT
>JBJFAC010000323.1:0-8867 GCA_051887715.1 Candidatus Neoclostridium sp. | reverse complement strand
TGCCGCTTCCGCAGGGACAGGGATCGTTTCTGCCCACCTTGTTGGAAACCGCCTGCTCGGTTTTGGGCGCTTTCGCCGCTTCGCTTCCGCCCGACATTACCATTTCCACCTTGCGTTCTTCGCGCTCGGGCGCCTTTTCGATGTTGACGTGCATCAGCATGGTTACGGTGTCGGTTTGAATATTGTTGTTCATCTGCTCGAACATCTCGAAGCCCTGCTGTTTGTAGGCGATAACGGGATCGTGATTGCCGTACGCCTGCAAGCCGATGTCCTTGCGCAGCTGATCCATTTCGTCGATGTGATCCATCCAACGGAAGTCCACCGCGCGCAGAAGGAGCGCTCTTTCCACCTCGCTGAAGTCCAGCCCTATCTGCTTTGCGTCCTCTATCTTGGCGTTGTAGCGTGCGAGCATTGCGTTTTCCACGTTCTCTCCGACTTCTTCCAGCGACCACTTGTTAAGGCGCTGTTCGGTGAGGAATTCGGGCTCGTCCGGGAGCAACTTTCTTTCAATCTCCTTGTTGAGATTTTCGTAATCCCATTCCTGCCAGTCCTTTTTCGGATCGGTGTATTCCGAAACGATTTTTTCGGCTTCGTCCTTCATCATTTTAAGCACTTCTTCGTGCAGGTTTTCGCCCATAAGCACGCGGTTGCGCTCGTTGTAAATGATGGTACGCTGCTGGTTCATAACGTTGTCGTATTCCAGCACTTGCTTACGTATATCGTAGTTTCTGCCTTCTATGGTGCGCTGTGCGTTCTCAATAGAGCGGCTGAGTATTCCCATAGAGAAGGGCGTGTCGTCGTCCGCGCCGAGCGTGTTGGCAATAGCCATCATTCTTTCGCCGCCGAACAAGCGCAATACGTCGTCCTCCATACTGAGATAGAAAACCGTTCTGCCCGGATCGCCCTGTCGTCCGGCACGACCGCGCAGCTGATTGTCGATACGGCGCGATTCGTGTCTTTCCGTGCCTATTATACGCAAGCCGCCCAAAGCAACGACTTCTTTTTTGTCCTCGTCCGTTCTCGCCTTGAACTCTTCGTAATACTTTCTGTACACCTCGCGCGCGTGCAAAACGTTTTCGTCGTCGGTATTGTAGTACGATACGGCGGCGTTTACGTCCTGTTCGCTCATTCCGTCCTTGCGCATACGCTCTAACGCCAGATATTCGGGATTGCCGCCCAGCAGAATATCGGTTCCGCGGCCCGCCATATTGGTTGCGATGGTGACCGAGCCTTTCTTACCTGCCTGCGCGACTATCTCCGCCTCGCGCTCGTGGTTTTTCGCGTTCAGCACGTTGTGCGGGATCCTGCTTTCGCGCAGCAGTCTGGACAAGTGCTCGCTCTTTTCGACGGTGGTGGTACCTACCAGCACGGGCTGCCCTTTCTGGTAGCACGAAGTTATGTCGTCCACGACGGCGTTTAACTTTGCCTTTGCGGTCTTGTAAACGACGTCGTTTTCGTCGATACGCGCGTTGGGCTTGTTGGTGGGAATTGTCACAACGTCGAGGTTGTAAATGCCCTTGAATTCGGCTTCCTCGGTCTTTGCGGTACCGGTCATACCCGAAAGCTTAGTGTAAAGACGGAAGAAGTTCTGGAAGGTGATGGTCGCCATCGTTCTGTTCTCGGCGCGGACGTTAACCTTTTCCTTGGCTTCGATAGCCTGGTGCAAGCCCTCGCTGTAACGTCTGCCCTCCATAATACGTCCGGTAAATTCGTCCACTATTTTGACCTCGCCGTCGGTGACGATGTAGTCCTGATCGCGCTTCATAATGTAGTTGGCGCGAAGAGCGTTGTTGATGTAGTGGTTAAGCTCGGTGTTCTCCACGTCGGCAAGGTTTTCCACTCCGAAGAAGCGTTCGGCTTTGGTCACGCCCGTTTCGGAAAGGTTTATCGCTTTTTTCTTTTCCTCGATCTCGTAGTCGTCCTCTTTGAGCGAACGGGCGAACTGCTGAGCCTTCATATACGTTTCGCTCGCCTTGCCGCCCCGCCCGGAAATGATAAGCGGAGTACGCGCCTCGTCTATCAGAATGCTGTCCACCTCGTCCACGATGGCGAAGTTGAGCGGACGCTGAACCTTGTCCTCGGCGCGCGTTACCATATTGTCGCGCAGGTAGTCGAAGCCCAGCTCGTTGTTGGTAGCGTAGGTAATGTCGCATTTATAAGCCTCGCGCTTTGCCTTGTTTTCCATTCCGGAAACGGCTACGCCGACGGTGAGCCCCAAAAATCTGTGTATTTTGCCCATCCATTCCGCGTCGCGCTTTGCCAGATAGTCGTTGACGGTGACGATGTGAACGCCCTTTCCTTCCAGCGCGTTGAGATAAGCCGGGAGCGTTGCCACCAGCGTTTTACCTTCACCGGTGCGCATTTCGGCGATACGTCCCTGATGCAGACACGCTCCGCCCATTATCTGAACGTCGAAGTGGCGCATTCCGAGCACGCGCTTGCCCGCCTCTCTTACGACGGCGAACGCTTCGGGCAGTATGTCGTCCAGCGTTTCGTAATTTTTCAATCTTTCGCGGAACTGCTCGGTCATGCCGCGCAGTTGTTCGTCGGACATATCGATAAACTTTTTCTCGTTGGCGTTGACCTTATCGACTATGGTCTGCAAACGCTTGATGCTTCTGCGGTTGTCCGCTTCGGCAAAAAATGAAAATAAACCCATATTTATACCTCGTTTATTTCTCCCGAAAAAGGGCGAAAAGTGATTTTTTTTACGTCAGTTGCCTGCGCCCGACGCAAGAAACGTGGGGCGTACTGAATTATTATAACAAATAGCGCGGCAAAAAGCAATATTTTTTACAAAAAAATCGCTCTTTTCGGATAATATTGCTGCAATCGGCAATCGCAAAGCGATAAAAACCGTCTATTTTTCGTTTCTCGGCAAGAACGCGCCGTCCTTCATTCCCGAAATGCTTTTGTCATCGTCCGCTTTTTCCAGCCGATAACGGGCGACGGCGCAGTAATAGCCGTCCTTTTCTATGGTCAGGTAGCGCCGCCCCAGCTTTTTCGCCGTCACCGCCGTAGAGCCGCTTCCGCCGAAAGGATCGAACACGAGATCGTCCGGCTTCGACGAAGCGAGTATCATTTTGGCAAGCAGCTTTTCGGGCTTTTGCGTGGGGTGCGGCGTGTTCTCCGGCATCGACCAATAGGGAACGGTCACGTCGTCCCAGAAGTTAGAGGGGCAGGTGTAGCGGAATTTTTCGCCGTTCTCCTCCTGCCAGTCCTTGGGAACGCCGTCCTTTTTGTACGGCGCAATCACTTTTTTGCGCTGTTTTACCGCTTCCACGTTGAAATAGTAGTCGTCGCCCAAGGTGGCGAACCACACGTCCTCCAGGCAGTTTTTCCAGTTGCCTGCCGCTCCCCTGCCCTTTTCTCTCTGCCAGGTGATGCGGTTGCGCACGACGAAATAATCGCTTAGCACGGCGCCCACCGTTATTCCCGAATACCAGTCGCAACAGACGTATACCGAGGCGGTCTTTTTAAGCAGCGGCAACGTTTTTTCTATCCAGGCGCGCGTGTATTTTTCGTACTCCGCCGCGCTTTTTTTCGAAAAGCCGTATTGCCCGAACCTCTTGTTCATATTGTACGGCGGATCGACTATCATAAGATCGACCGATCCGGGCGGTACGGAATCCGCGGCGGTAAAGCAGTCCGCGCAGATAACTCCGCTCTTTCCGTCGAACGACGAGGGGCAGAGCGCAAGATATTTTTGCACCTGCTCCTCGCTTAGCGTTATCGTTTTGTTTCTTTCCGACTTCATTTTATTGAAGCTCGTCCTCGCTGTCCGCGGTATCTTCACCGTTGTCCTCGGCTTCCGCAAAAGGCAACGCGTTTACGTCCGTCTCCGCTCCGCCTTCCGCAACGTCGGGCGTGCGCTCCGCTTCCGCTTCCACTTCTTCCTCGTGAGCGGCTACGGCGACGCATACCACCTTGCCGTCGTCCTTAAGGCGCATTATGCGAACGCCCTTGGTAGAGCGGGAAATGCGCGAAATTTCGCCAACGGGCATACGGATAATGATGCCGGTGTTTGCGATAAGCATTACGTCGTCCGTGGGATCGACCAGCTTGAGATTGACGATAGAGCCGGTTTCGTCGGTGAATTTGCCCGCTTTGCTGCCCTTGCCGGCGCGCGACTGAACGCGGTATTCGCCGAGAGAACAACGCTTGCCGTAGCCGAGCTCGGTGACGGTGAGCACGTCTTTTTCGCTGCCCTTTTCGATCACAGCCATGTCCACGACGTAATCGCCCTCTTTGTCCATCTTGATCGAGCGCACGCCGGAGGAAGTTCTGCCCATACTGCGCACGTCGCTTTCG
The DNA here is from genome assembly GCA_051887715.1 of Candidatus Neoclostridium sp. Taxonomy (GTDB): domain Bacteria; phylum Bacillota; class Clostridia; order Christensenellales; family Pumilibacteraceae; genus Neoclostridium. Next base: position 4,556 of record JBJFAC010000323.1, on the reverse strand, counting down.
CTGAAGCGTATGCACTTGCCGAACGTGGAAGCGAGCATAACGTCGTCGCCCTCGCCTACGCGGCTGACCGCGATAAGCTCGTCGCCCTCGCGCAGAACTATCGCTATTTTTCCCACTTTTCTTATCGACTCGAACTCGGAAAGCGGCGTTTTCTTGATAAGTCCCTGACGGGTTGCCATAATGAGGCTTCCGTTCATATCCGAGCCTTCCTTTATCGGAATTACCGCGGTAACGCGCTCGTCCGGCAGCAGCTGCAAAAGATTAACTATCGCCCTGCCCCTTGCCGTGCGCTCCGCCTCGGGAATGAAGTACGCCTTTATGCGGTACACCTTGCCCTTGTTTGTAAAGAACATCAGATCGTCGTGCGTGCAGGTGACGAACATATTCTCCACGAAGTCCTCTTCCTTGGGCTTGTGAGCGGTTATTCCCGCGCCGCCCCTGTGCTGAGCCTTGTACTCGGACACGGGAAGACGCTTTACGTAACCGAAGTGCGTCATAGAAATGACCACGTTTTCGCGCTCGATAAGGTCCGCGGCGTCGATTTCGTCAAAGTTGACGCATATCTCCGTTCTTCTCTTGTCGCCGTATTTATCGCGTATCTGAATGAGCTCGTCTTTAAGCACCTGACGGAGCATATCCTCGCTTGCAAGCAGTTTTTCGTAGTACGCAATTCTTTCCTGCAGTTCCTTGTATTCGCCTTCCAGCTTTTCGCGGTCCAGCCCCTGAAGCGCTTTAAGACGCATATCGAGAATGGCTTGCGTTTGCACCTCGTCCAGCCCGAAACGCTGCATAAGGCGTTCCTTCGCGTCGTCGTACGAGGTGCGGATAATGTGAATGACCTCGTCGATGTTGTCCTGCGCGATCATTAAGCCTTCCAACAGATGAGCGCGCTCCTTCGCCTTGCCGAGATCGTATTTCGTGCGGCGAATGATGACGTCCTCCTGGAAGCGGATGTACTCGTCCAGAATATGACGCAGAGAAAGTATCTTGGGCTGGCGCTGATTGTCCACCAGCGCAAGCATAATTATCGAAAAGCTGGACTGAAGCGCGGTTTGCGCAAACAAATGGTTGAGCACTACCTGCGGATTCGCGTCGCGTTTCAGCTCGATCACGACGCGCATACCGTTACGGTCGCTCTCCTCGCGCAGATCGGAAATGCCCTCGAGGCGCTTTTCCTTGACCTGATCGGCGATGTTTTTGATAAGTTGGCGCTTATTGACCTGATAGGGAAGCTCGGTGACGATAATTCTCGTGCGGTGATCCTTGCCGTATTCCTCGAATTCGGTGCGGGCGCGGACTATTATCTTGCCTCTGCCGGTGGCGTACGCCTGACGAATGCCCGCTCTGCCCATGATTATGCCCTTGGTGGGGAAGTCCGGACCTTTGACGTGCTGCATAAGGTCCTCCAGCGTGGCGTCGGGATTGTCCAGAACGCACACGCACGCGTCGATGACTTCGCCGAGGTTGTGCGGCGGAATGTTGGTCGCCATACCCACCGCGATACCCGACGAGCCGTTTACCAGCAGGTTGGGAAAGCGCGACGGAAGCACGAGCGGCTCTTTCCTCGACTCGTCGAAGTTGGGGATCCAATCCACCGTATTCTTCTCTATATCGCGCAACATTTCGTTGCTGATCTTGCTCATACGCGCTTCGGTGTAACGGTAAGCGGCGGGCGGATCTCCGTCCACCGAACCGAAGTTTCCGTGTCCTTCCACCAGCATATAGCGCATGGAAAAGTCCTGCGCGAGACGCACCATTGCGTCGTACACCGACGCGTCGCCGTGCGGATGATATTTGCCCAGCACGTCGCCCACGCAGGTTGCCGATTTCTTAAACGGCTTGTCGCTGGTCAGCCCGTCCTCGTACATAGCGTACAGTATTCTTCTGTGCACGGGCTTTAGTCCGTCGCGGACGTCCGGGAGAGCGCGCCCGACGATGACCGACATCGCGTATTCGATATAACTTTTTTCCATTTCCCCGACCAGCTCGCTTTCCTTTATGACCTGATTGGGAAAAGCGATGTCTTCGGGCTTATAATCTCTGTTATGTGCCATTTTTCTCTCCGTTAAACGTCAATGTTGATCGCGTATTGCGCGTTTCTTTCTATCCATTCCTTGCGAGGCTCCACCTCTTCGCCCATCAGCACCGAGAAAATGTGATCGGCTTTTTCGGCGTCCTCCAGCGTTATTCTTCTCAGCGTTCTTCTTTCGGGATCCATAGTGGTTTCCCACAGCTCGTGAGGATCCATCTCTCCCAAGCCCTTGAAACGCGAAATGTCTATTTTTACGTTCGGATTGCCGTCTCGCATTTCGGCGGACACTCTGTCGCGCTCCTCGTCGCTGTAAGCCACCCTCGTGGTCTTGCCCTTGGACAGCTTGTATAGCGGCGGTACCGCGGAATAAACGTACCCGTTTTCGATGAGCGGCTTCATATAACGGAAGAAGAAAGTGAGCAGAAGCGTTCTTATGTGAGCGCCGTCCACGTCGGCATCCGCCATAATTATTATCTTGTGATAACGCAGCTTTTCGATGTTGAATTCCGCTCCGATGCCCGTGCCCAGCGCCACTATCATCGGATACAGCTTGTCGTTGCCGTAGATCTTGTCGGCGCGCGCCTTCTCGACGTTGAGCATTTTGCCCCACATAGACAGTATCGCCTGAAAACGGGAGTCTCTGCCCTGTATTGCCGAACCGCCTGCCGAGTCGCCCTCTACCACGTACAGCTCGCACAAGGACGCGTCGCGCTCGTTGCAGTCCTGCAGCTTGTCGGGCATCTGCCCCGACTCCAGCCCGGTCTTGCGGCGCACCGATTCACGCGCCTTTCTTGCCGCCTCACGCGCGCGGGAAGCCGAAACGGCTTTCTCTATTACCGACTTGGCTATCGCCGGATTTTCCTCGAAATACGTGCCCAAACCCTCTCCGAGAGCCTTTGCCACCGTCGCGCGCATTTCCGAATTGCCCAGTTTGGTCTTGGTCTGTCCCTCGAACTGAGGATCGGTCAGCTTGACCGAAATTATTGCCACCAGCCCTTCGCGAACGTCGTCGCCGCTGACGCGCTCCTCGTCTTTGAGAATTTTGTGCTCTTTCGCGTAATCGTTGACCACCTTGGTCAGCGTGTTTTTGAAGCCCTCGAGGTGAGTGCCACCCTCCTCGGTGTTTATGTTGTTGGCGTACGAATACACGGTTTCGTTGTATCCGTCGTTATACTGCATCGCTATTTCGATAGTGCTGTCGCCGTAACGCTCGTCGATATAGAGCGGACGCGGAAACAGCGTGTTTTTATCGCGGTTTAGGTAGTCCACGTAGTCGAGTATTCCGCCCTCGTAGCAGAAGCTGTCCTCTCTTTCGCGTTCGGGACGGTTGTCCTTCAGGTGTATTTTTATACCCTTGTTGAGATACGCCACCTCGCGCAAGCGGCTTCTTACCGTTTCGTACGAAAAGTCCAGCGTCTCGAAAATCTCGCCGTCGGGATAGAAAGTGACCTTGGTGCCGCGCCTGTCGGTTTCGCCCACCTCCTTCAAGGGGTATTGCGGCACGCCGCGCTTGTACAGCTGGCGATAAAGCTTGCCGTTTTTGCCGACCTCCACCTCCAGCCATTCGGACAGCGCGTTGACGCAGGAAAGTCCCACTCCGTGCAGTCCGCCCGACACCTTGTAGCCTCCGCCGCCGAACTTGCCGCCCGCGTGCAGCTTGGTAAGCACGACCTGCACCGCCGAAACGCCCTCCTTCGGGTGAATGTCGATAGGTATGCCTCTGCCGTTATCCGTGACGGCAACGGCTCCCTCCGCGGTTATTTCCACGTCTATGGTGTCGCAATAGCCGGCAAGCGCTTCGTCCACGCTGTTGTCCACTATTTCGACGATAAGGTGATGAAGTCCCCTCTCGTCGGTCGATCCGATGTACATTCCGGGGCGTTTGCGAACGGGCTCCAGCCCTTCAAGCACCTGAATTTCGCTTGAATCGTATTGATTGATATTGCCTTCGTTCGGCGTTACGTTTTCCGCCATACTTGCCTCCTTTGCGTTTCGCCCGCGCCCTCTCTTTTTCCGCGCGAAAAAACGACTGAAGTTATCCACGGATATTATACCATATTTTAGCAAAAATGAAAAGCGATTTACTCGTTTTTTTGAGTATTTTTTGTCGCCTATTGCATTTTTACGCGTAAAATTTCGTTTTTAACGGCTTTTACCCTTTCACCGCTTTGCCCCTACGACAATGCGCCAAGCGAAAATTACGCGCGTATTTTCGTTGTTTGCGTTCCGCGCGTAAGGGCGACGGCGAACGGCTTCCGGTTTTAGTTTTTCTCACGGCAAAAAGCCGCGTAATTTACGCCCGTTACTTTTTTGAAAAGACGGGAAAAATACGCGGGATCGTCCACGCCCAGGCTGCTCGCGAGGTCTTTAAGTTTAAGCTTATCGGCGCGCAGCATTTCTACCGCCGTTTCGATTTTACGGCGATTGACGTACTCGATAACACTTTCGCCGGTCGCCTTTTTAAAAACGTTCTGCGCATAGCCGACCGATATTCCCAGCCTTTCCGCCGCTTGCGCAACCGTAA
>JBJFAC010000322.1:0-2020 GCA_051887715.1 Candidatus Neoclostridium sp. | reverse complement strand
ATTGTCGGTAAAGCCGCATCCGTGCTGAACGGGACGGAAATCGCGCAGATATCTTCCCGCTCCGCCCTCGACCGTTTTATGCGTGCCGCCGTAATACAGTACGTTTTCTTTGGGGCGGTAGGTTATTTCGTAACCGTACTGGGTTGCGTCTTTTTTCGTGCTTCCCGCGGCGTTCGACTGTCCTGCGATCATAAACACGTCTGCCGTTTTAACCTCGGCTTCCGTTTCGGCTTTTACGTACCCGACTCCGCCGAGTCCTCCGGCAAAGCCGACGATCGACATAGCAACGGTAAGTACCGCCGCAGAAACGATAGCAGCAATTTTTCTTAGTTTCATAATCCCTCCCGACGCATTTAACGCGCCGATTCGTAAATTGACTTGTTTTTCCCGAAGCCTTTGCGCATAGTCGATTACGCCGCCCAACGCGAAGGCATTGTTCGCTTAGCCTTAAACCACTCGGTATCCTTCAGTTTCAAGGAATTGTTGGAAAAATACATTTCCGTTTTACATTCGTTCGCACCGACTGTTCCCGCGTCCACGGCGAGCGCTATTATCGTGCCGTTCATCGAGCCGAACGCTTTGTTCTTTTCGTCCGCAAATTTTTGCTTTACGTCGTCCGGAAGAAAGTCGTAAGCGCCTAACGTCGTAACGTATACCGCGTCGGTGTAATAACTCACTCTGTCTATAAACGCTTGCGTGGGAAACTGGTTTTCTTCCGTTTTTGTATATTCCGCGTTACCCGCGCAACAGCACACGCACACTATCTTCGGCTTAATGACGTCCAACAGCGCGCTTGACGACGACGTTTTAGAGCCGTGGTGACCTGCCTTGAACAGCTCGCACTGAGGCAGATCGTTGAGCTCGACCAGCTTCTCCTCGGCTTTGATTTTGCCTTCGTTTTCAAGATCGCCCGTGAAAAGATAGTTTTTGCCTTTGTGCGTGAACAACAAGCATACCGAATAATCGTTTTCGCCGTTGGACGAGCTGTTTTCGTAAAAATAATTGTATAAAAAGGTCATAGAGGTGTTTTCGCCGAGAGAATAACTGCGTTTCGCTCCGTTTTCCCCGTTATAGCATTCAAGCGCGGTGTAATGCTTTGCTCCCGCCTCCACTTCCGCGTCGCGCTCCTCCGCGTAACGCAAATACGTTGCCGAAGTCGAATCGGTTTTGGGAAAATCGACGATAGTCTCGCAAACGTACTCGCGGAAAAGACTAGGATAGTCCTTCGAGCCCGCAAAGCCGGCTATATGATCCTCGTGGGCGTGCGTTGCGATGACGTACTCCAACTTGTTGTCCGATACGAAACGATCGAGATATTCCTTGATTGTCGGAATACTGTTCACTTTACTTCCCGCGTCGATCAGAATATCGTTGCCCTCTGCGCGAACGTATATGCAATCGCCGGTATTGGCGTTGCCGAGTTCGAGAAAATGCACCGAGAATTCGCCTTCCGACACTACTTTAACGGTATTTTCGTCAAAAACGGACGAGGAAACGTCGGTTTGCTTTTTATCCGTTTCTTTGCCGAAAAGGTATTCTATCGTTTGCAGCGGCGTCATTCCGCGCGCAAACCAGCCCCAGGTGAAAACCGCGCCCGCGATCAATACCGCCGCGACTGCGATTACGGCTATCGCTTTAAAAGACAGCTTTTGCTTTTTGTTTTTTGAAGTTGTGCGTTTTGCCATATCACGACCTCGCGTTCTCGTTTTTTTGACTTAAAAAGCTTTCGTCGGCTTTTCTATATTATAGCAAAAATTTTCTTTGCAGTAAACCGTTTTAACGGTCAATCGTCCATTTTTAAATAATTTACGATTTCGCGCACCGCGTGAACGTAGCCCTCCGTGCCCTCACCCTTGATCACCGTGAAGGCATATTCGGACACGAACGAGCGCTTTCGGTACTCCTCGCGCTCCGAAACGTCGGTTATATGCACTTCCGCGCAAGGCAGAGCGGCGCATTTGAGCGCGTCGAGAATAGCGATAGACGTGTGCGTATACGCGGCGGCGTTGAGAATTATTCC
>JBJFAC010000321.1:0-2023 GCA_051887715.1 Candidatus Neoclostridium sp. | reverse complement strand
TAAACAACTTTAAAAAGTACTTCTCGAATCTGCTGAAAAGATTCCAGTCGATTCTTCTTATATCGTCGCCCAGCTGATATTCGCGAAAATCGGCAAACTCAACCGTCTGACCGTAAGTGTTTACAAGGTGTTTCCCGCCGAAATAACCGGAAAGGCTCGTTTTTAAGTTTAGCGATAGTGTTTCGAGACGACTGAAAAAGCCGTCGTTAAGATATGAACCTTTCATTTCTGCGCTCCGTAATAATTTCTTTAGGGGTTATTTCGAGGTTTTGTAGTTTTTGCTTACCTCGTCTACAATCATTTTTATAATATTGTCGGCGGAAATTCTGTCTGCAACCGCCTCGAAGTTGAGTTTGATTCTGTGGCGAAGGACGGGATATGCAAGCTCGTTGATATCCGAATACGCAACGTTAAATCTGCCTTTGATGAGAGCAAGTACTTTAGCCGCCGAAATAAGCGCCTGACCTGCACGGGGGCTTGCGCCCACTCTGATGTACTTCTTTGCCGCTTCGGTTGCGCACTCTCCGTCGGGGTGAGTTGCGGCGGTCATGGTCATAGCGTATTTGAGCACGTCGGTTGCCACGGGAATGAGGTTTGCCGTTTCGCGCATTTTGAGGATCTGCTCCTTATTGCATACGCATTCGGCAACTTCCGCCATGGTCTTCTGCGTCATATCGACTATCTGCATAAGCTCGTCGAGAGAAGGATCGGGCACGAGCAATTTGAACATAAAGCGGTCCATCTGCGCTTCGGGCAGCGGATAGGTACCGTCCTGCTCTATCGGGTTCTGGGTTGCGAGCACGAAGAACGGCTCTTCCAGCTTTCTCGAAACGCCCATAACGGTGACGGTGTGTTCCTGCATCGCTTCGAGCAATGCGGATTGGGTTTTAGGGGTTGCACGGTTGATTTCGTCCGCGAGAATTATGTTGGAGAAAATCGGGCCTTTCTGGAATTGGAAAGACGAGTTTCCGTTTTCGTCCTTGACGATGATGTTGGTACCGGTTACGTCCGCAGGCATCAGGTCGGGTGTGAACTGAATACGCGAGAAGGGCAAGTCGAATACTCTGCCCAGAGTACGCACGAGACGGGTTTTTCCTACGCCCGGCACGCCTTCGAGCAGTACGTTTCCGCCTGCAATCATTGCGATAACCGTGTTTTCCACGACTTCTTTCTGTCCGATTACGTCACGAGATATTTGCTTGAATATTTCGTTGCACTGAATACTGAATTGTTCGATGTCCTTTTCTGTGATCATATTTGTTTTCTACCTTGTAAATAATATAGTTTTTTGCGTTGGTTATGGGCTTATACGTTAGTTTGAAATACCGTTGAAATAGTCGCCGATGAGGTTTCCTTCGCCGGGAGTGAGGTTACCGTTATTGTTCACGTCGCTTTGCGCGTTGTCGGTTGCCTCTCCGATATGGTCGCCTGCGTTTTGTTCGCCGTCGATGACCGTTTCGTTCTGATTGAATTTACCGTCGCCGTCCGTGCTCGGTCTGTCGCTGGGCTTACTCGGTCCTCCTCCTTTGTTATCGTTGCTCGGAGGCAGAGGAATTTCTTCGGGATCGGGTTTGAAATCGTCGTCGTTGGCGGGATCGTAGTCCGTAGCCTTGACGAATTTTGCGGTTACTTTGATTTTCGAGCCTACTTCGTAGTCGATGCGGAAGGCGTCTTTATATCCGTCCGACCAGCCTGCAAAGACGTAGCCTTTATCAGGCACGGCAGTGACTGCCAGAGAATTTTCGCCTTCGTAAACTGTCTGCTCGGCATAGCCGTTAATATATCCGTTTTCGGCTGCAAGGTACTCGACCTGATACTGCTTTACGTCCACGACCGATTCGGGATTGAGCAGTTCCACTCCGCTTCGGATCACTCCGGCGTTGTAGAGCGCGTAGACGGTGGTCGTTCCGGTTGCGCAAACGCCTGCAACGACGACGCCGATAATCAGGGCGGCGGAAACGGCGATCTTGATGAGATCGGCGCTTACCTTGCCCAAGGATTCCATTGCGTCCTGACGCTGACG
>JBJFAC010000320.1:0-2026 GCA_051887715.1 Candidatus Neoclostridium sp. | reverse complement strand
TTGAACTTTACCTTAAATGCGTTTTTGCCGCCGAAAACGGTAACGAAAAAAGGCTCTGTACCGAATACGAAGCCTTTTTGTTTATTGGTTATTTTAAGCTATTAGTTAAAAGCTTTGCCGTTGCAGCCGAGAACGTTTACGAGCTTGTGTTCCACGCATTCCTGAATGAGCGTTCTTGCGGGAGCGAGATACTGTCTGGGATCGAAGTGGGAAGGATTCTCGATGAAGTGCTTTCTGATAGCGGCAGTGAAAGCAAGACGCAAGTCGGAGTCGATATTGATCTTGCATACAGCCATCGAAGCGGCTTTACGGAGCATATCTTCCGGAACGCCCTTTGCTCCGGGCATGGTTCCGCCGTACTGATTGATTATATCAACGTATTCGGGAATGACGGAGGAAGCGCCGTGCAACACGATGGGGAACTTGGGCAAACGCTTGGAAACTTCTTCGAGAATATCGAAACGAAGTTTTGCTTCGCCTTTGAACTTATAAGCGCCGTGCGAAGTTCCGATTGCAATAGCCAGCGAATCTACGCCGGTGCTCTTAACGAATTCTTCAACCTGGTTGGGATCGGTGTAGCAAGCGTTTTCGTCCGAAACGTTTACTTCGTCTTCGATGCCCGCAAGCTTGCCGAGTTCGGCTTCAACGACGACGCCCTTGTCGTGAGCGTATTTTACGACCTGGCTGGTGACCTTTATATTATCTTCAAAGGGGAGCGAGGACGCGTCGATCATAACCGATGTAAAGCCGTCGTCGATGGCGGATTTGCACAGCTCGTACGAATCGCCGTGATCGAGGTGCAGGGCGATGGGGAGACCGGAATCTTCAACCGCGGCTTCCACCAGCTTCTTAAGGTATTTGGGGTTTGCATAATTTCTCGCGCCCTTGGAAACCTGAAGAATGAGCGGAGCCTGCTGTTTTTTGCCGGCTTCGACGATACCTTGGATCATTTCCATATTGTTTACGTTAAACGCACCGATAGCATAGCCGCCTTCGTACGCTTTTGCAAACATTTCTTTTGTTGTAACTAATGGCATAATTACCCTCCAAAAAGTTCTTTCGTCGGTATTATACAACATTTGCGTGCTTTTGACCAGCATTTTAAGGCGGTTTTTCAAAAAATTTTTATTTTATGCTTTTTTGCGCATATCAGTCGGATCGGCACGCTTCGGCGCGTTTTGTTTTTACGGAGCAGTTTCGTTTTCTCGGCTAAAAAGCCTTTTCTATAATATATAGAAAAACCGAGGCGAGCAAAGCGGGCGCGGAAAAGCGTGAAAACCAAACGTTTTTGCTTTATCAAACGAAGGCGAAAGCGGAGAAAAGACCGTCTGGTCGGCGCTTTTACGAGAGGAAAAAAGTCGCAAACGGAATAAAATGACGACGAAACGGAGAAAATTTTGAAAAAAAAGGAAAATCAATCAAAAAAGGGGCGTAATTCGCTTGCAAAATTTCTGAAAAAAGTTTATTATGTATTTGAAATTTTATTTCGGAGGAATAAAAACAATGATAAAAGTAGGTATCAACGGTTTCGGAAGAATCGGACGTCTGGTCTTCAGAGCCAGCACTAAGCGCGACGATATCGTCGTAACCGCAGTCAACGACCCGTTCATCGACGTGGCATACGCAGCTTATATGCTCAAGTACGACACTATGCACGGTCATTTCGACGGAACCATTGAGGTTGAGGAAAACGCACTTGTCGTAAACGGCAACAAAGTTGTTTTCTTTGCAGAGAAAGATCCTTCCAACATCAACTGGAAGTCTTGCGGAGCAGAGTATATCGTCGAATCCACCGGCGTGTTCTGCACCACCGAGAAAGCGTCCGCTCACTTCAACGGCGGAGCAAAGAAAGTAGTTATTTCCGCTCCCGCTAAGGACAAGGAAACCCCCACTTTCGTTTGCGGCGTAAACCTTGACAAATATACTTCGGATATGAAAGTCGTTTCCAACGCTTCCTGCACCACCAACTGTCTGGCTCCCATGACCAAGGTGCTCAACGACAAGTTCGGCATCGTAGAGGGACTTA
>JBJFAC010000319.1:0-2035 GCA_051887715.1 Candidatus Neoclostridium sp. | reverse complement strand
CACATGACTTTTAATCATGGTGTCCCGGGTTCAAGTCCCGGATGAGCCACCAAAACACAAAAAAATAAGCGTTTTTTAACCCGTTTTCTTTGGAAGACGGGCCTTTTTTATTGTGCAACTTTGAAGAATCCGGCTGTTTTATTAAATCATATTAGTTTAGTTTTCGCAAAAAATATTCTTTTGTTTTGATAAAAGCATAATATTGCGTTGTTCGTAGCTTGCTTTGATTAAGAGCCGTATAAAAAATCTACTTTCGGTAGAGTTTTTTCAAAAATAACTAAAAATAAGAGGTTGACAAAGTGAATGACGTATTGTATACTACCGAAAGGAGGATAACGAAATGAAATGCGATTATAAAGCCGTATTCGCCGAAAATCTGAGAAGATTGCGTAAAACGAACGGGTGGACGCAGGCAGAGCTTGCGGAAAAGATAGCGTATTCGGAAAAATCGGTGTCCAAATGGGAAAAGGGCGAAGCGCTCCCGCCCGTTGAAACGCTTATGCATATTTGCGAGGTTATGAAAATTGAGTTGTGCGATCTTATGGACGATCACGGCAGCCCCAAATATTTTCTCGGCATAGACGGCGGCGCTACAAAAACTACTTTCGTTCTTGCCGATGAAAACGGAAAAATTCTGCGGTCGGCAAAACTTACTTCCTGCAATCCGTTCGATATTGGAGTAGACGTGGCGCAAGCGGTTCTTTCCGAAGGTATACTCGAGGTGTGCAGGGGAATATCCAAAAACAGGATTTCGCTGTACGCCGGCTTATCGGGCGGCACTTCGGGAACGATGAAAAAGGTCTTTTCCGATTTTTTCGCTACTTTCGGCTTCGGTAAATACGATAACGGAAGCGACGCTAACAATATTCTTGCGGCGGGATTATCCGGTCGCAACGGCGTTGCTCTGATTATGGGCACGGGCTCTTCGGCGTTCGTTATGAAGGACGGAACCGTTTACCGCGCGGGCGGACTGGGTTATTTGCTAGACGGCGGCGGAAGCGGCTACGATATAGGCAAAGACGCAATAAGGTACGCGTGTATGCAGGAGGACATGACGGGAGAAAAAACTCTTATTCACGACTTGATGTTGGAAAAAACGGGTTTTACCAACGCTATTGACAATCTTTCGGAGTATTATTCGATAGGCAAGGCAAAAATAGCGTCGCTTTGCCCGATTGTTTTCGAGGCTTACAAAGCCGGTGACAGGATAGCTGAAAGCATACTTCTAAAAAATACCGAAAGAGTGGCGCAGCTTCTTAAAGCCGCTTACAAGCGCTTACAAACGGAGCAAATCGAAGTAGTTATAGTGGGAGGCTTATCCGCCGAATTCGACGTTCTGCGTCCGATGATAAAAAAACACCTCAAAGCAATGAAAGTGCCCTGCTCTTTCGATATGCGCGTATACGACGGCGACGTAACGAAGGGAGCGCTCTTGCTTGCCGGTATTAAGCCGAAGGCAAATTCCGACGCTAAAGCGAACGACTGAACTGGGAGAATAAATATGAAAGAGACCGAAAAAAGGAACGCAAACACGACTCATATAGACAAAATGTCGGTTGCGGAGATGATAACGGCTTTACAAAACGAAAACGCGGTTGCGGTTGACGCGGTAGGACGCGCACAGAGTGCGATCACAGCCGCCGTTCAGGCGATAGAGCCCGGATTTATTGCCGGAGGAAGACTGATTTACGTCGGTTGCGGCACCAGCGGCAGGCTGGGCGTGCTTGACGCCGCCGAGTGTCCACCCACTTTCGGAGTGTCGCCGGATAAAGTGACGGGCGTTATTGCCGGAGGAGAAAAAGCGCTTATAAGAGCGGTGGAGAACGCCGAAGACGACGAAAACGCCGGCAGACGAGCGCTGGAAGGCTTTGAGCTTACGAGCAGCGACGCGGTTATCGGAATTTCCGCGGCAGGCGACGCGGCTTTCGTTGTAGGCGCTTTGAAATACGCTGACAAATGCGGAGCAGTAACCGTGGCTATCGATAACAATCCCGGATCAAAGATAGGCGACGTGGCAAAATACGAAATTTGTATT
>JBJFAC010000318.1:0-8989 GCA_051887715.1 Candidatus Neoclostridium sp. | reverse complement strand
TTCGTCGGCGTCGAAATTGCGGAAAATGCGGTGAACGTCTACCGTCCACTCTCCGCCGTACATCGTGCAGAACGACGAATCGTGCAGTCTTGCAAAGGGAATGTTTGCGGCTTTGTACAGCTCGAAATTCCCGATGCCGCGAACGTTTTTCGGAGAAGGTCCGTTGTTGACGGCGTTCATCGGCTTGATTGCGCCCGTAATCCGATTGAAATCGATTTTAATGCTCATAATTTTCTCCTTAATCTGAATTGATTTTTATATTATTTTAAATTTTATCAAAAAAGTATTCGTTTTGCTTCACACTTTTTTACGTTAGTGTTATAATGTGTGCGAACAAGATTATTAAAGCAGGCGTTTATGGCGAAAAAAATAAACAAAATTCTGATCAACGAACCCAACAATTTCTCGTTTGAATTTTCTTTCAGCGGCGAGGGTAATCTTTCGTCCGGCAAATACGCGTTGCATCTGCACGATAAAACCGAACTGCTGGTACTTTTGGACGGCGAAACCGAATTTTACGTCGGCGGCAGGGTGTACTCTCTCCGTCCGGGCGACGCGCTGGTAGTAAAGCCCAACGTTTTGCACCATTGCGTTCTGCCGAGGGGAAAACTTTTCGAGTTTATTTGCTGCTGGACGGACTGCGATTCGCCGTTGCTTTCGCCCGTTGCCTCGCTGACGTCGCCTCTTGTAAAGGCAACCGAGGAGAGCGCGAAGGAGGTGCTTTCCTGCGCCGGATACCTCGCTTACGGCTACAAAGAGGGCGAGCCGCTTAAAGCCTATTCGACGGTAATGCGGTTGCTTGCCGCTCTGGCGGAGACGGGCGCCGGGCAAAGCGACTGCGGTCAGCCGTCCTATTTTCCCGAAAGTCGCGCGCTTACCGAAATTCTGGTGGACGTCAACGCGAATTTCAGCGAGATCGCCTCGGTCAAAGAGCTTGCCGCGCGTCATTTCGTGTCCACGGCTACTCTTGGCAGACTTTTTTCGTGCTATCTGCGCACTACTCCCGGACTGTATCTCGAAACCTGTCGTCTTGCCGCCGCACGCACGTATCTTACCGAGGGGGCAAGCGTGTCCGAAGCCGCGTTAAAAGCGGGCTTTTCGGACGGATCGAACTTTATAAGGCTGTTCAAAGCACGTTTTTCCTGCACGCCGGGCGAGTACAGAAAGAATTTCCAAAGATACTAAGCTTTTTTGCGTTTTTTGCCGCCGTCGTCTTGCTCTTTATTGCCGTCCGACGGGTGGTTGTTTCTTTTTGCCGAGCGCCACGGCGGAGAAGAAGGCGAGGAAAAGCACTATTTCCAGACTGATCAGCGCGAAAAGCTGTTGCGAATACACGGTCATTCCCATAACGACGTTGCCGCCGGCTTTTATCGAGGTCATCAGCGGAGTGAGCGACAGCGTGGTAAGAAAGCCGACTATTCCGGAAACGCTGTGCTGAACGGCAAGCGCGCCGCTTCTCATATCGCGAGGAACGTAGTCGTATACGAGGTTGATCATCGAGCCGTTTATACCCGCCATAGCGATGCAGTACAAAACGTAGTACACGGGGTAAAGAATTTTGCCGTTTTCAGGCGAAGTAAAGGCGTAAACGACGTAGCCGGCGGCGGCTATCAGAAAGCAGAAGGAAATCAGCGTGCCAAAGCCTTTTTTATCGCCGAATTTGCCCAAGGGCACGGAAACCAGCGCTCGCATAACGCTGCCAACCGCGGTTATGACGGCGGAATAGGTCATTGAGAAGCCCAGTTCGCCAATGCGGTACGTGCCGGAAAAGGACAGCGTGGCGTAGTTTGCGGCGCACCAAAGCGAGGCAATAAGCACTATTTTCCACAGCGATTTGTTGCGAAACAGCGCTTTTAAGTCGGTTTTACGCGGTTTTTCGCACGGCGCTTCGTCCTCGCCGTAGGTCGGCTTTTCCTTGGTCAGCAGCAGCACTGCCGTGTGCGCCGTGGTGACGATAGCCAGAATGACCGCGCCGCATACGAACGCTCCCGTCTGATTGCCCGCGGCAGAAAAGGAATCGAAGCAGAATGCAAGCAGGTACGTGAACGCCATGCCGCCGAACAGGGACACTATTTCCTTTACGGCGGTGAACGAGCCGCGTTTTTCGTCGCGTATCATCGACATATACCAGTTTATTTTGGGCGCGTTGACCAGGTTGTGCAGTATCTGCGCCACTAAAAAAGCAGCGACCAGAATAACCGTTTTTACCTGTCCGCCGAACGCCGCAAGCGGCACGAAATACGCAAGCGTGAAAAAGGATTGACTGACGATATGCCCCACGGTCACCTTTTTCTTCACCCGGTCGGAGCGGAAAACGAACAGCGATAAAAACTGAAAGCCGCAGCCCAGCGAGACGAAAGCGGAAAGTACCGCCGTCGCCTGATCGCTCATGCCCACCGCCGAGGCTATTTTCGCGAGATATACGTCTGCGACGGACAGCGCTACGAAGTATTCCAGCATCGCCTCGATCACGTATATGAACGCGCACGAGCCGTATTTTTTGTCAAACGAAGATATTTTTCGGTCTGTTTTTTGCATTTTTTTGTGGTCCGGTATTGGAATTATTGTAATTATAGCACGTCGGAATGAAAAACGGATAGTTTTTTCCGTCATAAAATATTCAATTTAAATCATTAAAGAAGGAACAAATCGAACGCAGGCGGATTATTAGCCAAAAACGGCGAAATCGAACGCAGGTAGATTATTAGCCAAAAAAAACGGAATTCGGGTGTAAAAAAAGAAAATTTGTCAAATTGCGTAAAAACGTTTGACATTTGCATTGCAATTAAGTATAATAAAAAGGCTGACTGAAAAAGAAAGCGTGCTGATATGGCTCAGTTGGTAGAGCGCGTCCTTGGTAAGGACGAGGTCACCGGTTCAAATCCGGTTATCAGCTCCATAAGATTGCGGCGCCTGCCGCACGGCAAAAGATCGGAAGCAAACGTTCCGGTCTTTTCGTTTTATCTGAAAGGTTTTTATTCGCAAAAGCGCGCAAATTCGGCATTTTACGGCGACAGCTCCCTCCCGGATGGAGCCAAAAAAGACGAGTTGTCACAAAAGAGAAACCTGTAGGGGCGAGCACCGGTCGTCCTTAAATCGTTAATTCCTCGTAGGGGCGAGCATTGCTCGTCCTAAAAACTTTAATTTCTTGTCGGGGCGACCATCGGTCGTCCTTATTTTCTATATTGTTAAACCACGATTTGAACCTAATTTTAAAGACGCATTCTCCTTCGGACGCCTTGCGAAAAGGCAAGGCGATCAGGCTCAGACGGAGATAACTTTTATTGTATCGGTATTGCCCGTTTCGCCGTCCACTTTACCTGCGGTCGCGACGATACAGTCGCCCGATTTCAAGCCGAGAACGCGTTTCGCCGCTTTTGCCGCGTGATAGAAGAGTACGTCGGTTGAATCGAACCGTTCGCTCATTACGGGCGTAACGCCCCAGGACAGGGCCAGCTTGTACCACACTTTCCTGTCGGTTGCCATACCGACTATGTCCGCGGGCGCACGGAAACGGGATACCATACGCACGGTGATACCGGAGCGCGAGGCAATGACCAGCGCTTTTGCGCCTATATCTATCGCCATACCGCAGGTCGCGTGCGAGATCGCGTCCGATTTGTTCTTTATTTTAAAAGGAGTATTGTGAAAGCGTTCGGCG
This sequence comes from Candidatus Neoclostridium sp., assembly GCA_051887715.1. Taxonomy (GTDB): domain Bacteria; phylum Bacillota; class Clostridia; order Christensenellales; family Pumilibacteraceae; genus Neoclostridium. The sequence continues at coordinate 5,328 of JBJFAC010000318.1, read as the reverse complement.
TAGTCGATATGTTTTTCGGTTTCCTCGACGATGCTTGCCATGGTTTTGACCGTTTCCACGGGATATTTGCCTGCCGCCGATTCTCCGGAAAGCATGACCGCGCTGGTGCCGTCGTACACGGCGTTGGCAACGTCGGAAACCTCCGCGCGCGTGGGGCGAGCGTTATTTATCATAGATTCCAGCATTTCGGTGGCGGTAATGACGCGTTTGCCCAATAGGCGGCATTTGGTAATTATGTATTTCTGAACCGCGGGCAGCTCGCCGAACGGTATTTCGACGCCGAGGTCGCCCCTGCCGATCATAATTCCCTCGCATTCGAGGCAGATCTCGTCGATATTATCAATTCCGGCGCGGTTTTCTATCTTTGCGATAATGCCGATATTCTCGCCGCCTATCGATTTAAGGTACTCTTTAAGATCAATAAGGTCCTGTCTCGTGGAGACGAAGGACGCAGCGATGAAGTCCACGTCGTTTTTAACGCCGAACAGGAGGTCCGCCTTGTCCTGCTCGCTGAGGTATTGCTGTTTGAGCGTTTTGCCGGGGAAACTCATGCTCTTGCGGTTTGAAAGCTCGCCGCCGACAAGTACCTTGCAGCGGATCTCCGTGCCTTCGACGGAGGTAACATCGAACGAGACAAGCCCGTTGTTGACCAGTATCACGTCGCCCTTTTCCACCTCGTCGGGCAGATTTCCGTAGCTTACCGAAACCGTGTGCTCGTCGCCGGCAATACTGCGCGAGGTGAACGTAAAGTCGTCGCCCGCGCGAACGGTAACGGGAGAACGGGCAAAAGAGCCGATCCGGTATTCCGGTCCTTTGGTGTCCAGCATCAGGGCGACGGGCGCGTCCAGCTTTTCGCGCACCTTTTTGATCATATCGATGCGGCGCTTATGCTCCTCGTGCGTGCCGTGCGAAAAATTGAGCCTTGCGACGTTAAGCCCGTTAAGGCACATTTGCTCGAACGTCTTTTCGTCGTCGCTCGCGGGACCGATAGTGCATACTATTTTTGTTTTTCTCATAAAAGTAGTTCCTCCGAAGAAAGCAATGCGGTTTACGTTTATATTATATCAGAAAAGAGCGCGAAAATCAACGGTTGCGGTCAAAAATAACGCCGCGAAAAACGTAAAATGCAGTCGGACGAACGCCGCTTCCCGGAGCGAGCGGAGCCGAAAGAGAAATTTGAAAAATTTCACAAAAAAATATGCTTAAAACGCTTGACAAGACGCCCCGTTTCGTATTATTATATAACCTGTTTTTTTAATAGCTCCGCACGGAGCAAGACTCGTAAAATCGGGCGTTTTTTTTAGGGCTTGGCTGAAAGCCTTAAAAAAAAACGCCCTTTTTTAGTGCCAAAAAGCAAAAAAACAAGCAAAATTTATCAAAAAACCATTCAAAGGAGAAGAATTTATGAACGGAACAAAATACGTATTCGTCACGGGAGGCGTCGTTTCGGGACTGGGCAAAGGCATAGTCGCGGCGTCGCTCGGCAGACTGCTTCGACAGCGCGGCTACAGCATCGCCGTGCAAAAATTAGATCCATATATGAACGTCGATCCGGGGACGATGAACCCGCTCGAACACGGTGAAGTGTACGTCACCGAGGACGGAGCGGAAACCGATCTCGATCTCGGACACTACGAGCGTTTTACGGGCGTGAATCTGAACAAATATTCCAATCTCACGTCCGGAAAAGTATTCTATTCCGTGCTTGAAAAAGAAAGAAAGGGCGAATATCTCGGCAAAACCGTGCAGATCATTCCGCACGTCACCGACGAGACTCAGCGCTTTATCAGAAAGAACGCCGAAAAAACGGGAGCGGATATCGTAATAACCGAAATTGGCGGCACGATCGGCGACATCGAGTCCCGTCATTTTCTGGAAGCCATTCGTCAGTACGCCATTAAAGTCGGCAGAGAAAACTGCTGTTTCATTCACGTTTGTCTCGTGCCGTACATCACGGGTTCCAACGAGTACAAGTCCAAGCCCACACAGCACAGCGTGGGCGAGCTGCAGGGCATAGGCATAAGTCCCGACGTAATAGTGCTGCGTTCGGACGGCGAGGTGGGCGACGATATCCGCAGAAAGATAGCTTTGTTCTGCAACGTCAAGCCCGAATGCGTCGTTTCCGACGTAACGCTGAAATGTCTGTACGAAACGCCGCTTTATCTGCACAAAGCGGGGCTGGACAAGGCGGTCGCGCAGGTGCTTAAGCTGAAGAGCAAAATCGATTTAACCGAGTGGAAAGGCTTTATAAAGTCCGTCAAGTCCGCGAAAAAGACCGTGGAGGTGGCGCTGGTCGGAAAGTACGTATCGCTTCACGACGCGTATTTATCGGTAGTGGAGGCGCTTAACGCGGGCGGCTATGCAAACGGCGTTAAGGTTAAAATACGCTGGGTGGACAGCGAAGGCGTGACGAGGGCAAACGCGGCGAGCGTGCTTTTCGGCGTTTCGGGCGTTATTATTCCCGGAGGCTTTGGCAATCGCGCCACCGAGGGCATGATCGAGTCGTGCCGATACGCCCGTGAAAACGATATTCCCTGCTTCGGAATTTGCCTGGGTATGCAGATGATGGCGATCGAATACGCGAGAAACGCGTGCGGCTTCGAGGGTGCGACCAGCGGCGAGTTCGACGAAAACGCCGCGCACAAGGTGATCGACCTTATGCCCGATCAGAAGAACGTAAGCAATAAAGGCGGCACTATGCGCCTCGGAGCGTATCCCTGCGTTCTGAAGGAAGGCAGTACGGCTTTGCGCGCTTACGGCAAGAATACCGTCGCCGAGCGTCACCGTCACAGATACGAGTTCAACAACGAATATCGCGCGGCGTTCGAGAGCCGCGGTATGACTCTTTCGGGTACTTCGCCCGACGACCGTCTCGTGGAGATAGTGGAGCTAAGCGACAAGCCCTTCTATCTCGGCTGTCAGTTCCACCCGGAATTCAAGTCGCGCCCGGACGACGCGCATCCGCTGTTCCGCGAATTTATCAAAGCGAGCGCGGATTATTGCAAAAAGTAAAATATTGTTGTATAATAGGACAGGAAGTAAAAAAAGGCGCGGTTTTGCGCTTACGGTTAATTAAAAAAAGGAGTTGCTTTATGGAAAACAAAAACAGAGTATCCGAAATTTTTGCGGAAAACGTATTTACCGACAAGGAAATGAAAAAACGTCTTCGCGGAGAAGCTTACGCGAAGTATAAAAAATGTATAGATACCGGCGTACCCTTCGACCGTCCTCTTGCCGACGAGCTGGCTGCCGCAATGAAGGAATGGGCTATCGAAAAGGGCGCAACGCATTACACGCACTGGTTCCAGCCCATGACCGGCGTCACCGCCGAAAAACACGAGGCGTTCATCGAGCCCAACGGAGAAGAAGGAATAGAGCGTTTTTCGGGCAAGAACCTGATCAAGGGCGAGCCCGACGCGTCCAGCTTTCCGACGGGCGGACTGCGCGCTACCTTCGAGGCGCGCGGCTACACGGCTTACGATCCCGGCTCGAACGCGTTCGTAATGGGCAATTCTTTGTACATTCCCACGGTGTTCTGTTCGTACGGCGGCGAATTGCTGGACAAAAAAGCGCCGCTGCTGCGCAGTATCAAAGCGCTCAGCGACAACGCGGTACGAGTACTGCGCCTTCTTGGCGACGACGAGACGGGCAAGGTGGACACCAACGTCGGCGTGGAGCAGGAATATTTCCTTATAGATAAAAAAGAATACGAAAGCCGTCTCGATCTGCAAACGTGCGGCAGAACGCTTTTCGGAGCAAAGCCGCCCAAGGGACAGGAGCTGGACGACCATTATTTCGGCAAAATAAAATCCAGAGTCTGGGATTATATGAACGATCTCGACGAACAACTGTGGAAGCTGGGCGTTTACGCAAAAACCAAGCATAACGAGGTTGCGCCGGCTCAGCACGAGCTTGCCAACGTCTTTACGACCGCAAATCTCGCCACAGATCAGAATCAGATCACTATGTCGGTGATGAAGTCGGTGGCAGACAAGCACGGAATGGTGTGCCTGTTGCACGAAAAGCCGTTTGCCGGCATAAACGGAAGCGGCAAGCACAACAACTGGTCCATCGCTACCGATAAGGGCGAAAACCTGTTAAAGCCGGGCAAGCATCCGCGCGAGAACAAGAAATTTCTCACTTTCTTCGCCGCCGTGGTAGCCGCCGTGGACGACTATCAGGATATGCTGCGCGCGTCGGTGGCAACTCCCGGCAACGACAACCGTCTGGGCGGAAACGAAGCGCCGCCCGCAGTGCTTTCGATGTTTGTGGGCAGCGTTATGGAAAACGTGATCGATTCGTTGGTAAGCGGAAAGCCGTACGTGGAAACGCCCACGGGCGCGTCGGTGGTCAACGGTCCGATTGCCTACACTAAGGACGATACGGACAGAAACCGTACCTCGCCGTTCGCTTTCACCGGCAATAAATTCGAGTTCCGTATGGTGGGCTCGGATATGTCGGTAGCAGGCGCTAACATCGTGCTCAACACTGCAGTTGCCGACGAGCTCGGCAAAATAGCCGACAAGCTGGAAAAGGCGGGAGCGGATAAGCTGGAGGACGTGCTTAAAGAAATTTTCGTCGCTCACGGCAGAATTATTTTCAATGGAAACAACTATTCGGACGAGTGGAAAAAAGAAGCGGAGAAAAGAGGCTTGTGCAATATGCCCACCACCGTCGACGCGATTCCCGCCTATATCGATCCGAAAAACGTTGCGCTCTTTGCCCGTCACGGCGTTATGACCGAGGCGGAAATGCGCAGTCGTTACGAAATCCTCGCCGAGCGCTACGTCAAGATCGTGGATATAGAGGCGCGCACTATGCTGCAGATAGCAAACCGTCAGATTATACCGGCGGTGATCGGCTACGAGAAGGACGTTTTGAAGGAAATGTCGCTTAAAGAGAGTCTGAAAGCCGTTTGCCCCGATCTGTGCGTTAAAGCCGAAAGCGAGCTGGCAGGCAAGCTGTCCACGCTGTGCTGCGCGGCGGCAGAGGCGGCGAAAACGCTTGCCGCAGACCTCGAAAAAGCGGGAGAGTATAAAAGCGAATACGAATGCGCGGTGTTCCACAAAAACGCCGTTCTGGGCGATATGGCGGCGCTGCGCGAATACTGCGACAAGCTGGAAGAAATCACCTCCGCGGAAAAGTGGCCCTTCCCCACTTACAGCGAAATTCTGTCAAGCGTTAAGTATTGATATATAAAACTGAATAACGAGGCGCAAAAAAGGGCAACCTGCTATAAGTAAGCGGTTGCTCTTTTGCGTTATTACGGGGAAAGTCGGGGCAAACGCGGCGCGTTGCGACGTAAACGCAAAATAAGGAAAATTTTTT
>JBJFAC010000317.1:0-2037 GCA_051887715.1 Candidatus Neoclostridium sp. | reverse complement strand
ATCACTTGTCGTCGGTAACGCTCAATTACGTCAACGTAACCGATAGTTTCGTCGGCGGCACGTATCGCTATTCCGGAAAGGGAAACGTCGTTCTCATCACTAATTTTGAAGCCGACAGCCTGGATATAAGAGGAATAGTCGTCAATCAGAAGGGCGAAAAGGTTGTTGGAGCGCAGGTTACCGTCGAAAACGCAAAAGGCGAAACGGTGGACGAGCTGACAACCAATTCCAACGGCAGATTTGCCACCACGCAGGACAACGGCACGTACGTTTTAAAGGCGCAGGCAAGCGGATATCAGTATTCGCAAAGCGTAACCGTCGGCGGCAAAAACGAAATTAAGGAGATCGAGATCAAGGTCGTCCGGTCGCAGTTCGCGGACGTCACGCAGTTTACGGAATCGTCCTACGACTTCGAGGAAGAAGGAGAAACCGTAGTGGTGGACGGAAACGCCAAGTCGGTTAAATTTACCACCGACAACACCGGCACGTTTGCCGTCTCGTTTACGGTGAAAAACCAGATGAGCACGAGCGATCCCAACAGAGAGGCGGAGCCGGGCGTAGGCATTATTGTGTCGGGCGGCGGTAATACGTTTGCCTGTCAATTCGTCCGCAATTCGTCCAGAATAATCATAAACGGCGACTGGAGCAGCGTTCCGTACGGTAAAAATCTCGGCTTGTACAATCTTAACAATCCGGGCGCCGAACAGCAGTTCCTGTTCGTCAAAAGCGGCAACGCGGTCGTGTTCTACGCTCTCGACAAGCAGGGAAATTACAAAACGGTAATGGCGTACGAGGACGAGCGTTTCAATCTTGCTTATACGTATTCGTTCTATATAACCAAAAAAGATTCGACCAAAACGCTTAATATGAAGCTGTCCGGGCTTAAAACCTACGACAGTCTGTCAACTCTCGGTGCAGTAAAAGCGTCGCTGGAAACGGTTGAAGGAGCAAACGGCAGCGTCGTCGTGGACAATCACAGCGACGGGTGCTACTTATCGGGCAAGAAGTACCGCGTGTACGGCATTCCCGACGAAGGCAAAAAGCTCAGCAGTATATGGGTGGACGGCAATCCTGTCGAATTTACTCCCGACGGAAAGGACAGCGGCTACGTCACCATAACCGCCGGCGAAAACCAAAAGGTACAGGCGGTGTTCACAAGCGACCCGTTCGACGACGGCGCGGGATACGGCAATTACGATTACGATAAAACGTTGTTCTACCGCAACGATCTGGTGACCAACGGCGCCGATCCCGGCGTAATGTTCGTGTCCGAAGAGGAGGATCCCGTGTACGGCGGCTGGTTCTATATGACCGTCACGTCCAGCACGACCTACGAAAGAACGTGGTCGGGCGACGGAGTATACTACCGTTCGGCGGCGTATAATTGCTTCCGCTCCAAAAATCTGTCCGATTGGGAACTCGTCGGAGCAATCGACGGCTACGCGCTGGGCGTTCGTCCCGAAGAATGGGCTTACGACGCGTACTGGGCGCCCGAAATGATTCGCGACAAAAAGACGGGAAAATATTTCCTGTATTTCAGCGCGCGCAGTAAAGTGGGCGACGGCACCAACTATTCCGCGTCGGACGAATTGTCGCTTAGCAAATCCGGCAAGTGGGATAGGCTGTATCTGGGCATAGCGATGTCCGATACGCCGATAGGACCGTACAAGTTGGTTTCCGCGCTTGACTACAATGCGGCGAACGGCGTGCCGAATAAAAACACGAACGCAAACGGCGAGGTGATCGACGGAAACGTCGTGCCCATCAACTTCGCAAAAAATATTGCGGCGGTAAAAAACAAGGGCTACGACTTCTGGCCCGCGATTGACGTCAGCCCGTTCGTCGATGAGGACGGAACGCTTTATCTGTATTTCTCTCAGCATATGAGCTCGGTAAGCTACGGCAACAGTATCTGGATGATGAAGATGAAGGATATGATTACGCCAGACTATTCGACCATGCGAATGGTGTCTCTGCCCGGCTACACCGACGTTACCAGCGTCGGAAAAGACGACGAGATCTATTTTAATTCCGGCA
>JBJFAC010000316.1:0-2041 GCA_051887715.1 Candidatus Neoclostridium sp. | reverse complement strand
CCGAACATCATTCCCTGATCGCCCGCGCCCGTGGAGGACGCCGGATCTATCTCCCCTTCGCGCCGTTCGAGAGCGTTGTTAACGCCCATCGCTATGTCCTGCGACTGCTCGTCTATCGCCGTCAGAACCGCGCAGGTGTTGCCGTCGAAGCCGTATTCGGCGTTGTCGTAGCCTATACTTTTAATTACGCTTCTCGCGATTGCGGGAATGTCTATATAGCCGTCCGTGGTAAATTCGCCCATAACCATCGCCATACCGGTCGTGCAGCATACCTCGCACGCGATGTGGCTGTCGGGATCGTTTTTGAGCGCTTCGTCAAGAATGCTGTCCGCGATGAGATCGCACACCTTGTCGGGATGTCCCTCGGTAACGCTCTCGCTGGAAAACAGAAATTTTTCGTTTGTCATAATAAAACTTCCTTTTGAAATAGTATTCCTCTATATTGTACACTATATCGGAAAAATAGTCAAGCGGCGCATAGTTGTACAGGTAATTTGCTCCTTACGATTTTCGTATGCGCGTTTTGCCCGATTATTTTTTTATCCGATTTTTACCTAATTATCGGTTTACGTTTGACTTATTAAACCGATTAGGCTATAATATATCGAGAATTTACTGATTTACGGAGTTTTTATTTATGGCAAAAGACGCTCAGTTCGTAAAAGAAATTGCGGATATCGAAACCGACTTTCCGCAGTGGTATACCGACGTCGTATTGAAGACGCAAATGGTGGACTACGGTCCGGTTAAAGGCACTATGATCATTCGCCCGTACGGTTACGCCGTGTGGGAAAACATACAGCGCGAGTTGGACAAACGATTTAAAGCGACCGGTCACGAGAACGCTTATTTTCCTATGTTCATTCCGTACAGCTATCTCGTCAAAGAAGCCGATCACGTGGAGGGATTTGCTCCCGAGGTTGCCCTCGTCACGCACGTGGGCGACGAGGAGTTGCCCGAAAAGCTGGTCGTTCGCCCCACCAGCGAAACCATAATATGCGAAACCTACGCCAAATGGGTGCAGTCCTATCGCGATCTGCCCGTACTTATCAATCAATGGGCTAACGTCGTCCGCTGGGAAAAAACCACCCGTCCTTTCCTGCGCACTTCCGAATTTTTGTGGCAGGAAGGTCACACTCTGCACAGAACCGAAGAAGAAGCGCGTGCGGAAACCATGGGTATGCTGGACGTTTACGACGAATTCTGCCGCAACGTGCTTGCCATTCCCATGCTGAAGGGCAGAAAATCGGAAAAGGAAAAATTTGCCGGCGCAAAGGAAACCTATTCGATAGAGGCAATGATGCACGACGGAAAGAGCCTGCAATGCGGCACCTCCCACTACTTCGGCACTAATTTCGCCGAGGCGTTCGACATCACTTATCTCGACAGCGACGGCGTGAGAAAGCACCCCTATCAGACGTCCTGGGGCGTTTCCACCCGCCTTATCGGCGCTATCATAATGGTCCACGGCGATCAGAGAGGCTTGTGCCTGCCGCCCTACGTCGCTCCCGTTCAGGCTGTGGTTATCCCGGTCGCAATGCATAAGGAAGGCGTTCTGGACAAAGCGAAAGCGCTTTACGAAAGCATTAAAGCCGCAGGCATCAGAGTCAAGCTTGACGACTCCGAAAATTCGCCCGGCTGGAAGTTCAACGAATACGAAATGAAAGGCGTTCCCCTGCGCATAGAAATAGGTCCGCGCGACATAGAGAAAGGCGAGGTCATTTGCTCCCGCCGCGATAAGCTGGGCGAAAAATTCTCGCTCCCCATCGCGGATATTGCGGAGAAAATACCCGAAATTCTTGCCGACGTCAATAAAAATATGTACGAAAAGGCGCTCGATCACCTCAGATCGCACACCGTTAAGGTCACCGATATGGAAGGAATACGCGCCGCCGTCGATAACGGCAACTTTGCCGAGGGTATGTGGTGCGGTTGCCGCGAATGCGAGGATAAGTTAAAGCAGGAACTGCAGGTCACTACGCGCAATATGCCTTTCGACCAGACTCCCGTCGGCGACAAATGTGCTATCTGCGGTAAGCCC
>JBJFAC010000315.1:0-2045 GCA_051887715.1 Candidatus Neoclostridium sp. | reverse complement strand
GGCACGGATTATTTCGGTAGCGACGGAATATTCGGATTGCGCGATTACGACGAGCTGGAACGAAAAATCCGATTGCACGTTTCCGAAAAATACGGCAATTATTGCGCGGATAAAGTTCTGTTCGGAAACGCCGAAAGATTTTTTATCGGAAAATAGATTTTATTTTTTGGGGAATTAAGAGCGGTAGTACAAAATTACGCGATATGGTGCGCTAACCGTTGACTAATACGCAAAATAATGTTAAAATAAACAATATTAACGCAAAAGAGGAGAACAGTCGTGAAAGAAGAAATAGCAATACTTGCGGCGGCGGGTAAAGGGGAAAGACTCCGTCCCGTAACGCTTACAACGCCCAAGCCGCTGGTTAAGGTGCACGGCAAAACGATGATCGAAACCATTATTGCCGGGCTTGAAAAAAGAGGAGTAAAAAAGATATACGTGGTCGTTGGGTACTTAAAGGAACAATTTTCTTTTTTGCCCGAAAAATATCAAAACCTTGTACTGGTCGAAAATAAGGAGTACGACGTTAAAAACAATATAGCTTCAATGTACGCCGTTGCGGACTATATGGGAAAAGAGGATTGCTTTATATGTGACGCGGACCTGTATATTCCCGATCCCGACGTTTTGTGTTGCGAGCTTGACGGTTCGTGCGCGTTCGGCAGATTTGTCAAGGGCTACTCGGACGAATGGGCGTACGGACTTAACGAGAGCGGTCGCGTTATTTCGATAGGGAAAGGCGGACGCGACGCGTACAATATGTGCGACGTTACCTTTTTAAAACGCAAGGACGCTCAAACGCTTGCCGACGCGGTTAGAACTGCGTACCACAGAGAGGGTAGCGATAATCTTTTCTGGGATCAGGTACTTGGCGAAAGTCTTGATAAAATCGAAATGACGGTTCACCCGGTCGAAGACGGCAGAATCGTGGAAATCGATTCGTTTGCCGAGCTTAAAGCGATCGATCCGTCGTACGATAAATAACCGTTTGATTCGTTGCCGCTGTTTTCCTAATAGAAAAGACAGCGGCTTTTTTACTGCTGTTTCCTATTTAAGGGACAGCGGTTAATCTTCAATAATTTTCCGCATTTTTTGCAAGCTTTCGTCAAGCGGAAGCGTGCCGTCGAAAATGCTGGACGTCCCTGCTATAAAAATGTCCGCGCCGGCTTTACTCATTAAAGATGCGTTTTCATAGCTGACGTTTCCGTCAACCGCTATTCGGACGTTTTTCTTTCCGTTCATATCTAAATACTTTCGCACTCTAGAGATTTTTTGTAATCCGTTTGATACCAGCTTTTGTCCTGCAAAGCCCGGGTTTACGGTCATAACCAGCACGCCGTCAATGTCGTCAAGTACTTCGTCTAGAATGCACACAGGCGTAGCTGGATTGATTGCCGCGAACGCGTTTGCGCCTCGTTTTCTGATTTTCTGTAAAGCAAGATTTAAATGTTTCGTTGCTTCTACGTGAATGCTGACGATATCATTTTCTCCGAAAGAGAAGTAGTCGAGCTTGGTTTCGGGATCGTTTATCATTAAATGTAAATCAAGCGAAATGCTCGTTTTCTTTTTTAACTGCTTTATGAAGTCTGTGCCAAGAGTATAATTAGGTACGAATAAGCCGTCCATAACGTCAATATGTAAGTATTCCGTTTTTTCTTTTTCAAACGTTTCTATAAGACTTTGAAAGTGAAAAAAATCACAGCACATTAAAGAAGGGGAAATAGCTTTCGTTTTCATTATTCCACCACCATAATTTTAACGTAAGACTCTTTGTTTTTTATTGTTTGAAAAGCCTTATCGCTGTCTTTCAGCGTAAATTTGTGAGTGATTAACATTTCCGGATCGATTCTTTTTTCGGATATGGCATAAACGCTGTCTTTCCAGTCGTTGGCCGCTTTTGAAAAATCAGAATTCCAGCTTCCGGATATTCTCAACTGCTTCCGGAGTATTTTTGCGTAGGTTTCTTTTTTAACGGTTACGTCGTCGCCGGCGTTCCCGATTAGTATCAGCCGACCAAAGGGCTGAATTTTTTCTATCGCGTCGTT
>JBJFAC010000314.1:0-2048 GCA_051887715.1 Candidatus Neoclostridium sp. | reverse complement strand
AGCGATTTCGGCGGAGTAGGTAAGGACGAAGCAGTAAGAAACAAATGGAAAAGTATTCTTGAAGAAAAAGGCAAGCAGTACGTTTACGATCACCTGAAGAAAATCGACGCGCAATCGGCTGACAAAATTAACGTAAACGATATCAAACGAGTAATACGCGCAATAGAAATATACGAAATAGCAGGCATTCCGAAAAGCGCGTTGGTTGCGGAAAGCAACCGTAAGTACGACGCTAAAACGGTAGTTTTATACGATGACGACAGAAACGCGCTCTACGAAAGAATAAACGCCCGCGTTGACAAAATGTTCGCCTGCGGACTTATCGACGAAGTCAGATCTCTTATTAAATACGAAAATTGCGGCTCTATGCAAGCAATCGGATATAAGGAAGTAATCGAGTATCTGAAGGGGCAGATTTCAAAGGAAGAAGCAGTCGAAAAAGTTAAACAAAACTCCCGTAATTACGCAAAACGACAACTTACTTATTTCAAAGGTATGAAAATTGAAAACAAAGAATATGTAAAATTTGACGATTTTGACGGCATTATGCGTGCTTTTTTGCGAATTTAAGTACTATGTCTGACATAGTAATCGAGGATAAAATGGATATTAATAAACTAATTGAAAAAAATGAAAGCGCTCTTTGCGACACTTTCAAAAATATCGATTCGGTGGCTCTTTACAATCAGGAAAAAGTTCTTTCCGCCTTTCAGAAAGAACGCGTTGCGCTCCGTCACTTCGCGGAAACAACCGGCTACGGCTACGACGACGTCGGACGCGATACTCTTTCAAAATTATACGCCGACGTCTTTGCGGCAGAAAGCGCAATAGTTTCTCCGCTGATAGCAAACGGTACTCACGCAATATCGATCGTCCTCTTCGGACTGCTTCGTCCTGGAGACGTAATGTATTCCGTTTCGGGCAATCCGTACGACACTCTTATGGACGTAATAGGCGGCGACGGCGTGGGTTCGCTGAAAGAACACGGCGTTACTTTCGACAAAACCGAACTCGTTAACGGTTCGTTCGATAAGCCGTCCATAGAGGCGTACTTAAAAACACACTCGCCAAAAATAATCTTTATTCAGCGTTCAAGAGGCTATTCTTCGCGCAGCGCTTTCACGATAGAAAAGCTGGGCGACGTAATCGGTTTCGTCAGACAATTCAACAAAACGGCGGCGATCGTCGTTGACAACTGCTACGGTGAATTCGTAGAAACCAAAGAGCCGACGGAGGTAGGAGCAGACGTTGTCGTCGGTTCGCTTATCAAAAACCCCGGCGGCGGTCTTGCTCCAACGGGCGGCTACATTGCGGGAAAGGAAGAATACGTCCGGCTTGCTTCCTATCGTCTGACCTGCCCCGGGATAGGCACGGAAGTCGGTTCGTACAACTCGACGTACCAATATTTTTATCAAGGTCTGTTTATCGCTCCGCACACCGTTGCGCAAGCCCTGAAAGCCGCTCAGCTTTTTTGCGGCACGTTCGCCTCGCTCGGCTATCCGGTAGTTCCTAAAGCGGGGAACGAATACGGAGACATAATTGCCTCGATTAAATTTAACACGGCACAAGAGCTGATCGGCTTCGTACAGGCAGTACAAACCGCCTCTCCCGTCGACAGCCACGTCGTTCCCGAACCGTGGGATATGCCCGGCTACAACCATAAAGTAATTATGGCGGCGGGCACCTTCGTTCAGGGCGCATCCATCGAGCTCAGCGCCGATTCCCCCATCAAAGAGCCGTATATTGCGTATTTTCAAGGCGCGCTGACATACGAGCACGCAAAACTCGCGCTGAAAGCCTGTCTTAAAAAAATATTAAACGATTAAGGAGAAAAATATGAGTACGAAAAAGAATTTTATGCTTTTTCCTGATTTTGCAGACAAAGCGGTCACGTTAAGCTACGACGACGGTTCGATTCACGACAAAAAGTTTGTATCGATCATCAACAAATACGGCTTAAAGGCAACCTTCAACATTTCCAGCGGTAAATTCCCGAAGGAAGGCGAAGATTCGTGGTACGTAAGCGCTAAAGAAGCGTTAAAGTTGTA
>JBJFAC010000313.1:0-2061 GCA_051887715.1 Candidatus Neoclostridium sp. | reverse complement strand
AATGGGCGAAATAAAGCCCGACGACGAAAAATAAGACGGAGAAAAAATTGACTGAAAAATAACGCCGGCGCAGAAGATTTAAGCGCTCGGCGTTGTTTACTTATTCGGTTTGAACGGAGAACTATACGTAAAAGACAGCGGAGCGGTCAAAAAGCGGTCAAACGACTTTTCCGCTTGCGTTTTCGCGCAGATTTTTTCGGTAATCGCCGGGCGAAACGCCGTATTTTTCGCGGAAAGCCTTGGTAAAATGGCTCACGCTTTTATAGCCCGCGCATTCGGAGATTTTTTTACAAGGGTAATCGGACAAGCGCAATAAATTTTCCGCCAGATGCAATTTATTGTCCTTGAAATATTCTATCAGCGTTTGCCCCGTGTAGTGCTTGAACAGCTTGGTAAGGTGCGAATAGCTGTAATTGCTGTACGCCGCCATTTCGGTGACTTTCAGCTTGATATACTCCGGTTGCAGCATTTTTCTTATAAATTCGTCCAGCCATTCGGGGTAATCGTCGGATTTCAGCGCGTATTTTTCGAAAAACGAGGTCAGCATCTTGTGCGCCATCAGATTGTTCAGCTTTTCTCTCAGCAGCTTGGTGCGAATTTCGGGCGTAGTAAAGATACTGCGCGCGCACTCCAGAATATTTGCCGCTATGTCTTTTTCCAGCGTGTTAAAAAAGGGCTTGTCGCTTGACGAGATCTGATTGTAAAATCCGGGGAAAAAGGGCTTTAACGATTTAGACGCGAACTGAGTGTCGAACGCGACGAAAAGCAGCTTGTGCTGAAAGCCTCTGAACCGCGCGAAGGAGTGCGAAAAGTGCGGCGAGAGCAAAACGACGTCGCCTTCTCTCATCACGGTATTCGTATGCTTCGAGCGGAAAGTAACCACGCCCTCGGCAACCAGAATAATGGAGTAATGCTCGTAAGATACGGTAGCGCCGTGCGCCTTTTTGATAAAGAAAAAGTTGGTGTGCTCCGTCGTATTGAAATCTTCGTAAAAAATGTTCATGCTTTTATTCTACCATAAAAAAAGTTATTTGTCCAACGCATTTAAGCATATTGTAGAGTATGTAGTGCAAACGGACTTTAAGGCGGTAATTTTGCCCGATATTCAACCCGATTAGCGTTGACAAACGGTCGCAAATATGGTAAAATTAAGTAAACCCGAAAGGTAAAAATAAACGGAGCGAAAATATGATAACCAAAATTCACGAATTTGAAAGAAACGGCGTTAACAACGAAGTATATCGCATCACCAACGCAAACGGAGCGGAGCTCGATATACTCACCTACGGAGCGAGAATGATCCGCCTTACCGCGCCCGACAAGGACGGCAATATGGGCGACGTGCTGGTGGGCTACGCAAAAGCCGAAGACTATACCGACAAGCCCAGGGCGTACTACGGCTCGCTCATCGGAAGATACGGCAACCGTATCGGCGAAAGCAAATTCACTCTGGACGGCGTTACCTACAACCTGCAGGCGAACAACGGCAAAAACACTCTGCACGGCGGCTTTGACGGCTTCGATCGTCGCACCTTCGCCGCGGAGATAAAAGGCGAAAAGCTGGTTCTGTCGTACACTTCTCCCGACGGAGAGGGCGGCTATCCCGGAACCTTGCAGGTAGAATGCACCTATCAGTACACCGACGACAACGAAGTGGTCATCGATTACTACGCCGTCAGCGACAAGAAAACGCTGTGCAATCTCACAAACCACGCGTATTTCAACATAGGTAACGACGACACGGTATTAAAGCATCGCCTTATGATAAACAGCTCGCGCATCACTCCCGTGGACGACGAGCTCATTCCCCACAACCAATTTATGGACATTACGGGAACGCCCTATTCGTTCAAAAACGGCGAACTGCTTGAAACCAATATGTTCTCCACCGATCATATGATCGCGCTCTGCAAGGGCTACGATTTCAACTACTGTCTTGACAGAAAGACCGAGCACGACTTGGAGCATTTTGCGTACGTGTACGACGCCGCAAGCGGCAGAAGAATGGATTGCTACACCGATCTGCCCGGCGTACAGCTGTACACCTCGAACACTATGAAC
>JBJFAC010000312.1:0-2067 GCA_051887715.1 Candidatus Neoclostridium sp. | reverse complement strand
TGCAAGGGGCTTGCGTTATATTTCGGCTATGCCGAAGTTATATTATATTTGCCTTGACTTTTCTCGAAGAGAGAAATATCACTTTGCTGAAAGCAAAATATAACTGCGTTAGCAATATAACTTGCCGTAAGGCAAATATAGCTAACGGCGTAGCGATAAAGCCATATCGCTACGCCGTTAAAACGCCGGCTTTTTTTCGGCAAACGGTATACCGCCGGAAAAAGAGCGAAAAAAGGAAAGAAAAGATCTTAAATGCGCGCGAAAAAAGGAAAGAAAAAATCTTAAGGGAGAGCAAAGGGTTTATGCAGTCCAAACCGTTGACTTTTTACTTAAAAATCAATATACTTTAAGTAAATCGGTGCGCTTAAAAGCGCGGAACGCTTAAAAGCGAAAAAAACCGCGGCAAAGGTCGCGAAAAAAGAGGAAGCGAGGAAAAACTATGTTTGGCGAAAACGATATAGAAAAACTGTTTTTGAAAGAAGAATACGGCAAGGTCGTAAAAAGCGACTACGCGATAGTACTTGGCTGCGACACGCAGGGCGCCGTTGCGCGCGCGGATATGGCGGCGAACTTCTATTTCAAAGGAGGCGCGGAAAAACTGATAGTTTCCGGCGGCGTAGAGCGCGATTACAAGGGCGGAAAAGCGCCCGAATGTGCGATAATGCGCGACAGACTGCTGTTTAGAGGCGTGCCCGATAGCGCGATAATAGAGGAAAAGCGCGCCGCCGATACGATAGAGAATATGGTGGGCGGACTGATGGAAATATGTCAAAGCAGCAGCGTGCTCAAGATCCGAAAGGTTACGATTATCACCGAGCCGCATCACGTGCCGAGGTCGGTTTTAACGGC
This sequence comes from Candidatus Neoclostridium sp., assembly GCA_051887715.1. Lineage (GTDB taxonomy): Bacteria > Bacillota > Clostridia > Christensenellales > Pumilibacteraceae > Neoclostridium. The sequence goes on along the minus strand of JBJFAC010000312.1, from coordinate 1,218 downwards.
AAAGATCTTTCTGCCGCCGTATATGCAGGTTTTCGGCTATACCGAGAACACGGAAAAGTATTTAGCCGAGGCAAAGGAAAAATTCATTCGCGAGATCGGGCTTCTTAACTGGGTTATCGGCGAAAGCGGAACGGAAAACGGCGCGCTGATAGCAGGGCTTATTAAATAATACGCGTTTTTGCGTTGAAGGAGAGAATTATGCAGTGGAAAGGACACGAAAGGGGAATGGGAATAGGCGGTTGGCTGACCAATTACAAGCGGTTTAACTGCATTCCGACGGATAAACGGCTGGAGTTGACCGTGGGCGATTACGAGCACTTCGACTCGTATATAACCGAAAAAGACGTGCGGTATATTGCTTCTTTGGGCTTCGACCACGTGCGGCTGGGCTTCGATCAGATAGTCGTCGAGCAAGAGGAGGGCGTGCTTCGCGAGCGCACGGTAGATTTGATCGACAGGTTTATCGGATGGTGCGAAAAGGCAAAGCTCAACGTGGTGCTTAATCTTCACAAGGCAATCGGAAATTATTGCGACGTGGACAGCCCCGTTTCGCTGTTTGAAAGCGATCGGCTGAAGGAGCGCTTTATCGGGCTTTGGCTCTGTTTCGCGCGGCGTTACAAAAACAAAAGCAACGTGGCTTTCGAACTGTTAAACGAGGTGCGCGGCGACAGCGGACAATGGAACGAGCTGTGGCAACGCACGCTGACGGCTATCCGCAGTATTGCTCCGCAAACGGAAGTGGTTACGGGCGGCAACGACTGGAACAATCCGCCGTCGCTTCGCGAGGTTGCGGTTTCGTCCGATCCCAATCTTATTTACACTTTTCACATGTACTATCCGCACCTTTTCACGCATCAACGGGGCGTGTTGCAGTCGCAAATGATCTATTACAATCGCGAAATGCCCTATCCGTGCGACGGCGGTCGTTATCTGGAGGGCAACGCGGCGCTCGGCTGGAGCGACGAATACCTTGAAAAAGGCGGAAGAATGGATATAGGCGCGCTGGAAAACGCAATGCGTCCTGCTTTCGATTTTGCCGCGGCTCATCCGGACAAGCGCGTGTGGTGCGGTGAGTTCGGCACTATCCGCCACGCAAAGCCCGAATGGCGCGCTCACTATATGAACGACGTTATTCTGCTTTTGAAGGAGCACGATATGTCGTACTGCGTGTGGAATTATCTCAGTACGCCCAACGACGGCAACCGTTTCAGCCTTGTG
>JBJFAC010000311.1:0-2068 GCA_051887715.1 Candidatus Neoclostridium sp. | reverse complement strand
TTCGTCGTTAGTCGGTATAAGGTAGTACGATTTAATAATTATACCACAAAAAATATTATTTCGCTATCGTTTTAAAGTATTCGTTTATCATTTCTTTTTCTTCGTCCGTCCAACCCTGCTCTTCCGCCATTCTGTCGATGGCGTCCTGGTACGCGTTACGGTAAATCTGTCCGCCGTAGTACGTTTCTCCGTCCAGAACCTGGTTGTGACTTTCGTATACGCCGCTTGCACCCGACGCAGGATCGCCGTCTTCGTCTTCTTCTCCGCCGTTGGCTCCTTCCTGGTAGTCGACGGGGAGGTCCGAAGGCTCGTCGCCCTCGGCGGCAAGATCGCCGTCGCCGCCCGTTTCGCCGATGGGCAGGAACACCGCGTAATAGGTCACGCTTGCGGTAACGCCGTAATCTATGCGATAGGGATCCTCGTTCTTATCCGACCAATATACGAACGCATAGCCGTCTTCCGGTACGGCAAGCACGGCGGTCGTGTCCGAACCCTCTTCCACTCTCTGGAAGATTTCTCCCTCGATATATCCCTCGCCGGAATATACCTCGTAGGCGATATCGTAAAACTCTTTGGGTTTGTTTTCTTCGATTCCGTTTATAACTTCCTTGCCGCTTTCGATCACTCCGTTTGCAGAAAGCGCGGAAACGGTGGTCATTCCTATTCCGAAGAGCGCGGTAAAGCACAGCGCGATAATGCAGGGAACGGAGACCGCGATTTTGATAAGTTTTTCGGTAATTCCGTTTTCGGCAAGCGTTTTGAGCGTTTCGTTTCTTTGTAAAACGTAGATTTCGTCCTGCTCGCCTTCAAACTGAGTCATCGTAATGACTCTTTCTTCCAGTCCGAGCGCGTCGATTCTTCTCGCAACCGCTTTTGCCGTGGGGCGATATTTCAGAAAATACGCCAAATCGCCCACTCCGCCTGCTACGACCGCAAAAATGCAAATACCGGGCCATACTGCGTCTATTCCAGACATCCAAACGGCAAATTCGTAACCGAGCAAAGCGATAAAGCCGAAAATTGCACCGAAAGCCGCGGCTCTTATTATAGCCTCGGCTGTCAGTTTTGTGCGGTATTTTTTCAATACGTTTTTAACGTTCATAGTAAATATTCCTTATCTTATTTTAAGACGCAAGCACCCGCTTCGCTTATTTCTAAGCGAAACGGGTATTTTTGCGCCGTTTGGTTGAATTTTTATCGATTTTTCACACAAAAACGTGTTTAGCCGACGTATTCGACGGTAACGCCTTCCGTCTCGGTCAAGGGTGCAAGCCCTTCGGGGAGTGCGGACGCGTAGGCATACGCCACTTTTACCGTTATGGTGCAACCTGCGAAGGTAGTTGCGGAAACGGTAACGGTCTTTGCGGGAAGAGTGATTTCGGTCAGCGCAGTGCAGTTCTCAAAGGTGCTGTTTCCAAGCTTGGTGGTGTTTGCTCCGAGAGTTACGGACTTCAGCGACGTGCAGCCGTTGAACGCGTTATCCGATACGGTAGCGACGTTCGCGGGGATCACGATTGCGGTCAAAGCGGTGCAGCCCATAAACGCTTTCGCGCTGATGGTCTTAACGCTTGCGGGCAACGTTACCGAAGTAAGTCCCGTGCAGCCTTCGAATGCGCTTGCTCCGATCGAGGTAACCTTCGAAGGAATGACGATGCTCTTAAGAGCGGTGCAGCCCAGGAACACCGAGCCGGAAACGGTAGTCATGTTTGCGGGAAGCTCGATCTCGACCAATCCGCTGTTCATAAACGCCTTGGAGTTTATGGTCTTGACGGTGCTGGAGAACTTAATCGTGGTAAGAGCGGTGCAACCCTCGAACGTGTTGGAACCGATGGTGGTTACCTTTTCGGGGATAGTGATGTTCTTAAGCGAAGTGCAACCGGTGAACGCGCCGTTGGACACGGTGACGACCGCCGCGGGCCATTCGATGTTGTCGATCGAGGTGCAGCCTGCGAAAATCTTCGTTCCGACGGTCTTTATGCCTGCGGGGAAGGTGAAGGTTTCAAGCGACGTGCAGTTCTCGAATGCCGAGTTGCCGAGAGCGGTTACATTTTCGGGGATAACGATGTTT
>JBJFAC010000310.1:0-2083 GCA_051887715.1 Candidatus Neoclostridium sp. | reverse complement strand
CACGAGAATGGTGGGAAACAACTCGGAGCACGTCGCCGAATTTGAAGGAATCGGAATAGAACCGTACGGATACGCAGAACTTAAATAAAGAACGGTAAAAAAAAGATAATGGACTGGATATTTATTTTTGCACAGGTGCTGGGCTTTATAATAGCGTTTATAAGTTTTTTTACTTATATAGCAAGAAAGCGCTCGCACATTTTAACGGTAAAGCTGGTTACCGACGTTCTCAGCGTATTTCAGCAAGCAATGCTCGGCGCGCTGACGGGATCGGTGCTGAACGTCGTCGCCGTTTTTCGCGAAATCGTGTTCTACAACAGAGATAAACACAAGTGGGCGTCGGGAATATGGTGGCTTTTCCTGTTCATAGTCCTGATGGGAGCGGCTCCGCTTCTGACGTGGACGGGCTGGATTTGCCTGTTGCCGTCCGCGGGCAGTATTCTGGCGGTTATAGGATTTTATATAAAGAACCCGACTCGCACCAGAATTATAGGAATTTTTGCGCAAATTTTTTGGTTGATCTACACGATTTATACGGTAAATTACGGAACGATATTGTGTAACGCCCTTTTGATCGTCTCGGCAATAATCGGTCTTGGCATCGACTTGTGGCAATACCTGAAAAAGCGCCGTGAAAACCGATCGCATGAAAAGCAATAAAAATTATTGACAAAGCGCCGCGTTTATGATAAAATTCAATCACCATAAAGAGTGTACGAGGGACAAGCCCGTTGACTACACAGCAACCTGCTAAAGCGGCAAGGTGCTAAAGCTTGGAAGATGGGTTGTAATTCGCGATTAACCCGTCCTCAACGATGGGTTTTCTTTTTTGCTCTTTGTGGAAAAAACGCAAGGAGCTTTTATTATGTCGAACCTGAAAGAAAACCGAAAACAGCATGCGGCTCGTAGGTTTAATGACTCAGTCGTGCGGCGAACTTCGGTATTCGGCGGGAGAAACGCCCGTGTGTTTTTTGAACTGATTGAAAAATACCGAGTAATAGTGGTATCCGCACCGCTCGCTCACCTCGCCGAAAGTCAGATCGGTGCCGAGGAGCAGTTTTTTCGCCGCTTCCATTCGCTTCAGCGTAATGTATTCCTTGGGATTAACGCCGTACTTGCTTTTAAAAATTCGGAAAAAATGAGAATACGAATAACCGCTCTGGCTGGCAAGAGAGGGCAATTCTATCTCGGACGAAAAGTTTTCGTCAATGTAGCGCTTCGTCTGGCGGATAGCCTTGTCGTTTTTGTCGGTATCGGCGTCGGCGTTGGAAAACAGTATGCGCTTTAACACGGCGCAGATAACGTCCTCGAAAAAAACTTTTTTTCCGTTAAATTCTTTTTCGATTATGCTGAATTCCTCGGCGTATTTTTCTGCGCTGTCAAAAAAAACGACGGGCTTGTTTTTCGGCAGATTTATAAGCGACTCGTCGGTTGCGTCCAAAGAAAAATTAACCGACGTAAAATCGTATCGGTTGCTGTGAGTAATGGAATGCAAAACGCCGGGCGGCATAAGAATAAGAGTATTTCCGTGCAGCTTAACGAAATTGCACCGCCCCGTATCCGATTCGCGGAACAGAAACGTTCCTTCCGTATCGTAATAGTACATGATCTCGAAATTGCCGTGCGAATGCCACGCAATTCTTTTCAGCAGCTTGAATTGTCTGGTGGTTACGTATTTCAGTTTCATAAATCGCCTCGCTTTATTGCCTCGGTAAAATTATAGCGGAAAAAAATCGCTTTGTCAACGGCAGCGGCAAATATGTCGCGTTAAAGTGAAAAATTTAACAAATGATAAAAAAGACTATGATCAGGATAGATTTAGATATTTACTTTTTGCCGAGCATACGGTATAATAATACGGTAAAGGCGGCAATATAACCAAGTCGCCGCGAAAATCCGTTACGAATTCAGGAGAGGAAAAGATAATGACGGCAATAACTACGAAAGCTTTTAAAAATCTGTCCGCGCAGGACGCGCTTAAAGCAGCGGCGCAGCTTGGCGTACGTGAAATTGAGCTCGATCGCCCGTTTAGCGGCGAAGAAGAGGCGCATTCGGTAAGAAAATGCGCCGAGGAAAACGGCTT
>JBJFAC010000309.1:0-2100 GCA_051887715.1 Candidatus Neoclostridium sp. | reverse complement strand
TTTTTCGTCGCCGCGCCGCAAAAATATTGCGTTTGTATAAATATTTTTATTTAAGCGTCTCGAAGTTCGGCATTAGCAACGGTTTTGCCTTCGCCCCAGTTGTTGCCGGCTATATTGTAGGTAATGCCGGTGGCAAGGCTTTGCGCTTTCATTACTTCGCCGCTTGCGTCGCCGGAATTGGTTGCAACGTTGCCGCGAATGGTGATCTGCGTATCCGCTCCGACGTCACCGAAGCGGATAATGCGGTCGCCGATATTAGTAAAGGTGTTGTCCGTTATGACGACTGCCTTATGATTTACCGCTTCGGAACCCGACTGAACGGCGATAGCGTTGTGACCGGTCGTATCGAACGAGCAGCCGGTTACGGTAATTCCGTTGATCTTTTGTGTATAAACGCCCTGATAGCAGTTATTAAACGAGCAGTTTTCAACGGTAAGATTTTTCACGTTTCCGTTGTTGTTCTCGTTATAATAGCGCAGTCCCTGACCGTTGGACGAAGTGGTGCCGCCCGTCGTGAACGAGCAGTTTTTAAAGCTTACGCCGTCGATTACGGTATCTGCGGAAGAAGTATCGATTTCTACTTTCGACGTAAAGCTAATGCCTTCAAACGTAATGTTGGAGAGCTTTTGCGAAAGATAATATGCGCTTCCGCTCGTGTACGCCTTATCGAGAACGTAGTCGTAAACCGTACCGTAATAGTGACCGGAGCTTGCCACAAGTCCTTTGATCGTAACGGTGCCCTCGACTGCCTTTATCGTAACGTTACTCATATTGCGAACGTAGTAAGCCGAATCAGACCAACTGCCGCTGTTTTTGATTGCGTAGAATTCATCGAAGGTTTTTTCGTTTTCCGCGGATACTCCGCCGATATAATACTGCGTGTTGCTGTCCGCGTATTTAGTTGCGCGACCGAACTCGATCTTTTCATAAACGCCGGGTTCGAGAAGAATGGTTTTTCCGTCGATCGAGCCGAACTCTCCGTCAAGATACGCCTGCACGTTGCTTGCGTTTGCGATAACGGTATCGTCAGCGGTGACTACGTTGCCCTGTACTGCTTCCACCGTGAAAGCGATTTTGCAGGTTTTGCCCTGATAGTCGTCGTTGTTCGTTGCGGGCAGTTCTACGCTGCAATCAAGCTCTTTAATGACTTGCTCGCCGGCGGCGGGAGCGCTGAGAGTTTCCCATTCGGTGACGGTGGCGGAGGTTGCCAAGCCGATCTTTATTTGCAATCCGGCATAAAGTCCGTTGTCCGCAACGCAGGTTACGCTCGTTCTGTACTTAACGTTTACGGTGCTTTTGTTGGTTACTACTATCTTGAAAGTTGCCTTGTCTCCGGGAGTCAGGTTTGTAAAGGTGAAAGTGTTGCCCGAAAGAGTAGCGGTTCCGCCGTTTGCAAAGGTCATGGTTTCGTTGTTTGCGGCGTTGGTATCGTCAACGAGTGAGCCGTCGCTGCCGATCGAGGTGGGCGAGTACAGCGTAAGGTTTTGCGCGGTTGCGGTAACGTTGACCGTGCCGGTTGCAACGTTGACTTCAACCTTGCTTTTGCTCGTGAAAAGAGCGAAGGTTCCGCCGACGGCAAGACTGAGGCACAATGCGATTGTGGTCAGCGCCGAGGCGATCACTTTGGTTTTCTTTTTCATCTGTTTTTTAATCTCCTTTATCCTTGTTGGATTATCGATAGTATTATAATACAGTTTTAGACTATTGTCAACCGTTAATAAGTACTAATAATCAAAAAAATGCGAAAATGACAAAAAATGTCGTTTTTTTTTTTTTTTTCTTATCAAGTTTTCCACGTTTTTAGCCTGTCCACGTATCGTTTTAGCCTTGAAAGAGGGGATAATAACGTTAGTATACGTTTTGGAGACTGCTTTTATTTTTGTATAAAAAAAGCGGCGCAGCGATTTTTCGTCGCCGCACCGCAAAAGTTTTGTGGCTTGTTTATTTAGCTATTGCCGTATTTATTACGGTACGTTAATCTTTGTGCTTAAAGCCGCGGCAAACTCTGCTGCGGTGGAAACTTAAGCCTGCAAGATAATAGTAACGTTAGTAGCGGTGTTGCTTGCGTCGGGAACAAAGCCCGTTCTGCCACTTACGATT
>JBJFAC010000308.1:0-2109 GCA_051887715.1 Candidatus Neoclostridium sp. | reverse complement strand
CGCGGCACACAATTACCGCAGCGTTACTCTTTTATTATTGGTTATTATCGCTTTTATTTTTCTTTTTTTCGCCGCATTTATCGTTTTTAGCGCACCCCGGACAGGAAGAGCAATTACATCCGCAACTCCCCTTTCCGCTTTTCAAGCGCTTTACGGTGAAATAAATCGCAAGTCCTATTATCACGGCAACCGCCGCTATCAGAACGTAATCGAGCGGCTTCATACGAACAAGCTCCCCACTCCGTACACGACGAGCGCCATAACGTACGCCACTGCGCATTGCGCCGCAACCACGCCCAGAGTCGCCCAGCCGGACTTAAATTCCTTGCGTATCGTCGATATCGCGGCGACGCACGGGGTGTACAAAAGAGTGAACACCAGAAAACTGATTGCCGAGAGCGGCGTAAACATCGTCGGCAACAGCCCGGACAATGCGTCCGTACTCGTTCCCGAAAGCACGGCAAGCGAGGATACCACCGCTTCTTTTGCGGTAAAGCCCGAAATGAGCGCGGTGGCGACCTTCCAATCGTCAAATCCGAGCGGGCGGAATATTACCGAAATAAACCTTCCTATGTACGCAAGCAGACTTTGCTGGCTGTCCTCGACGAAATTCAACTTGTAATCGAAGCTTTGCAAAAACCATATCGCGACGGTTGCAAGCAAAATAACCGTAAACGCGCGCGCAAGAAAGTCTTTCGCTTTTTCCCACAAAAGCAGTACGACGCTCTTAAACGACGGCAAGCGGTAGTTGGGCAATTCCATCACAAACGGTACGGGCTGACCTTTGAACGAGGTCGATTTAAGCACGAGCGCTACCACTATCGCAAGCAGTATTCCGAGAAGATACAGTCCCATCATTACGAACGCGCCGTATTTCGGGAAAAACGCCTGCGTAAACACGGCGTAAATGGCTATTTTTGCCGAACAGCTCATAAACGGCGTTAAAAGTATGGTCATTTTTCTGTCGCGGTCGGAAGAAACCGTTCTGGTCGCCATAACGGCGGGCACAGTACAACCGAAGCCCATCAGCATAGGCACGAAGCTTCTGCCCGACAGTCCTATTTTACGAAGCGGCTTATCCATTACGAACGCCACTCTCGCCATATATCCCGTATCTTCAAGCACGGACAAGAACAAAAACAACGTTATTACGATGGGCAAAAACGAGAGCACGCTGCCCACGCCTGCGAATATTCCGTCGATTATCAAGCTGTGAACCACGGGATTAAGCCCGTAGTTCGTAAGAAAAGCGTCGGTTGCGTTGGTTATCCACGATATGCCCGCTTCCAACAGTTCGGACAGATATTTGCCTATTACGTTGAACGTGAGATAGAAAATCGTAAACAGAATCACGAAAAATACGGGAATCGCGGTATATTTACCGGTGAGCACTTTATCGATTTTCATCGAGCGCGCGTGCCCTTTGCTTTCGTGACATTTTACCACCGAAGAGCGAGCCACGTTTTCGATGAAAGCGTAACGCATATCCGCAAGAGCGGCGTTACGGTCCAAGCCCGACTCGTCCTCCATTTGCAATATGCAGTGCTCGATAAGCTCGCGTTCGTTTTGGTCGAGGCCTAGCCTATCCGCAGCGTCGTCGCCTCCCTCGATCAGCTTTGCCGTGCAAAAACGCGGCGGTATGCCCAATCTTTCGGCGTGATCCTCGATAAGATGCGCGATAGCGTGAATGCAACGGTGCACGGGCGAATCCTCCGTGCAGAAATCGTACACCTTGGGAAGCGTGCGCGCTCTGGCGGTTTCCATTGCCTTATCAATAAGCTCGGACACGCCTTCGCCTTTCGCCGCGCTTATCGGTATCACGGGAATACCCAAAAGCGCGCTCATTTTCTTGACGTCGACTCCGCCGCCGTTTTCGCGCACTTCGTCCATCATATTGAGCGCAAGCACCGTTGGAACGCGTAATTCGAGCAGTTGAAGCGTAAGATAAAGATTGCGCTCGATATTCGTAGCGTCAACTATGTTTATAATGCCATCCGGCTTTTCGTTTATGATAAAGTCGCGCGTTACTATTTCTTCCTGCGTGTACGGGCGCAGAGAGTATATGCCCGGAAGGTCTACGACCGACGAGCCTTTCTGTCCTTTTATCTC
>JBJFAC010000307.1:0-2129 GCA_051887715.1 Candidatus Neoclostridium sp. | reverse complement strand
AGTCAAAATCTTTGCGGAAAGTGAGAATATTGCGAAAATCCGCGCCTCTCCACCCGTAAATGCTCTGATCCTCGTCGCCCACGACGAAAATATTGCCGTATCCGCCTGCAAGCAACGCCGCAATTTCGTACTGAACGGTGTTCGTATCCTGAAATTCGTCTATGTGAATATACTTAAATTTACGCTGATAGTATTCCCTTACCTCGGCGTCGTTTTTCATAAGGTCACGCGCGTACAACAGCAGATCGTCGTAATCCAGCGCGTTTGCTTTCCTTTTCGCCGCTTCGTACGCCTTATACGCCTCGTAAACGACGTCCGCGTCCTTCATAAATTTATTGACTGCAAGGTACTCGTCGGGAGTATAGCCCTGCTCTTTCGCTTTGGAAATACCCGCTTCGACCGTTTTTTCGTAGTCGGAGGGCTCGCTTATCTTTCCTTTCTCGTTGAAATCTTTGAGTATACGCTTTATAGCGTTATGCTTTTCGTTTTCGCCGTATATGGAAAAATTGGAATTGAACCCCTCTATCTTGCCGATAAACTTGCGCAGTATGCGGACGCACAGAGCGTGAAAGGTAAAAATCCATATATCTTCCGCTCCGTCCACCATATTATAAAGGCGCTCGCGCATTTCGTTAGCCGCTTTGTTCGTAAAAGTAATTGCAAGCACGTTATAGCGCTGCGCCTTACCTTCCGCGATAATATAAGCGATTCTGTGCGTAAGCAGCCTGGTTTTTCCGCTGCCGGCTCCGGCGGTTACCAAAACCGCCCCTTCCGTATCCAAGACGGGGGCAAGCTGCTCCTTATTCAACGTGTCGAGATTAAAATTCATCCGCTCTTTTCCTCACTAATATTTTATCAAAAAGAGCGGAATAAGTCAAATCATTCAACCGACGGTTTTATCGGTTTTGAGCATTCTTTCCTGATAATAGCGCTCGCGCATCTCGTTATACTGCCGTACAAGCGTCAGAACGTAACGCTGTTTCGCGCTTTCGTCCATTTTGTTGTACTTCTCGTAGTCTATCAGCTGTCCGATGGGATTGGTCGTATCCTCGTCCTTGTCGAGAATGTAACACACTTTAAGATACATTCTTTCGCTTTCGCTGACCTTTTCGCCTTCTACGCAATCGATATTCTCGCGCAGAAATCTCGCCCTTTGAAGATTTTGTATTTTCAAACGGTTTTCGGGTGTATCGCCCTCTCTTTTCAGGAAGTTGGCTCTCTCGGCGGCAAGTTGAGTCCAGTAGCCCATTTTTAGGCGTTCTTTGGCAAGCGCCGCGCGCTTTTTGAGGTTGGTTTCTTCCTTCACTTCTTTTCTTGCTTGCAAAATCGAATCTCTTCTTATTCGCAAAATCGGATCTTTCATCTGCTCGTTCATATTATCATCCTCCCGTGATGCCTACATTATAGCACACGGACGAAAAGAAAAAACGCCGATGACGTAAAAAGACTTTTTTCGACGTTTTCAGACACAAACAAACATTCTTTTCTTCGGGCGAGCGGTTATATTAAGCAAAAGAAGGCAAGTTACCAGTCTTCTTTATAGTTTATTTTGACGTCGTCGTACATCACGAAGTAACGGCGTTTGAAATCGTCGACGTCCTTTTTTTTTCTGAATTTTTCAAGCTCCTGCTTTTCCGCTTTTAATTTAACTCTTTCGGCGGAGATTTCCGCTGCCGTTTTTTCTTTTTTATCGCTCATATTAACTCCGTTATTATCCGATTCAGAACGTATACGCCCTTATCCGTGGCAAACAGCCTGTCGTTGTCGATCTCGATTACGTTCAAACTCTTCAGCTTTTCGATTTGCGCGCGCTTTTCTTCAAGCAAATCGCTTGCAAAAAGCTTTTCGTAGCGACTTAGACTTATTCCGTTTTTCAGACGAAGCCCCAGCATAATAAATTCTTCACGCTTTTGCTCCTCGTCGATATATTCGCGCGATTCCACCGTTTTGCCCGCAAGATACGCCGTTATATTATCCGTATTGGCAATCCTGTAGCCGTCGTAATAGGAATGTGCCGCAGGGCCGAAACCGACGTACGGATCGACAGCCCTCCAATACTTGTTATTATGGCGACTTATCATTCCGTTTTTTGCAAAATTACTGATCTCGTAGCGATCGAATCCGTTGCC
>JBJFAC010000306.1:0-9485 GCA_051887715.1 Candidatus Neoclostridium sp. | reverse complement strand
AAATGTCCGTAAAGACGACGACAGTTCCCAATAATAGCGCAACAAATGGAAAAAACTCTTGCATTATGCGGCAATTTATGTTATAATATAGGATAAGGTGTAGTATGAAAAGCAAAAAAACGTTAGTTCTCTTTCTAATACTATGTTTTTTGACGGTGCTGATTGTTGTAGGCAGCGTGCTTTTTTCCGTTAAAACCGTCGTCGGATACTGCTATAACGCCGACGATGCGGAGCTTAACGAACAGGTCGTCGAGGCTTCCACCGCTAAACTGAAAAAAGGATCGAGCATTTTCCTCGTCCGCGAAAACGAAATAATACGCGAAGTGGAAAGCAAACTGCCAAACGTATGGGTTATTAACGTCGAACGCGTTTTTCCGTCCGGAGTATACATAGATTACGTTAAAATCAAGGAGTACTTCGTGGCGAAAAGCGACGGTAAGTTACTGTACGTTTCCAACAACGGCAAAATACTGCGTTCTTCGCAGGAAAGCGGTTCGGAAAAACTGATAGAATTGCGTTACGACGGTAATTTCGATTCGACCGCGACGGGAAGTACGATTTTCCGCGAGGAGTCGCCGAATTACGAAGTGCTGGTCGATCTTATGAAATCGCTGCACCGTGTGGAAAGCGAACACGACAACCTGGTTGAAATGTTTGAATTCGTCGATTTGTCGTTCGTCGAAAAAAACGAGTTGTTTATAAAAACGGGCGCAGGCGTTTGCATAGAGATCCAGAATCCCGACAAAAACATGCTTGAGAAGGTGCGCTTTGCCATGAGTTTTCTGAACGGTGCGGATCTCGATCATACGACCAAGGGAACGATCACCGTTTTTTCTTCCGGCGACAACGTCAAGTGTACCTGGTCGGCGGAGGATAAGTATTCCGCGATAAAATCGCAGGAATGAAAAAATTTGAAAAATTTGTTCGTCGGTATTGACAAACGGCGAGAAAAAATATAAAATAGAAGTAGTATCTGCAAGGAGTTTATTACGGTAATGACGCAAAATATTGCTGTTTTGGATATAGGATCAAGTAAACTGACGGTGTACATCGGTCAAAGAGGAGCGAACAACACCGTTCAGGTTAAAGGCATAGGCGAATGTAAATACGACGGATATGCCGACGGAGAGTGGATCAGTAAAGAAAAACTGCCTGCGGCGGTCGCGGCGGCAATATCTGCGGCGGAGCAGTCGTCGGGCACTAAAATCAAAACCTTGTACGTCGGCGTTCCGGGCGAGTTTTGCCTGGCTTCGTGCAAAGAGGCGAGCATAAGCTTTTCCAAACGCCACAAAATCAACGATTCGGATCTGGACAAGCTGTACGGCGCTTGCTCGTTCCCGGAGTACGAAAATGAATACGAGCTTATCAACGTTCAACCCGTTTCGTTCACGATAGACAACACGAGAAAGGTTATGGTGCCGGTCGGACAGTACGGCGTTCAGCTTTCGGGATATTTGTCCAACGTATTTGCCGAGAAAAAATTCGTCGGAACGTTTGACAGAATAATAACCGATCTCGGAATAGAAAGCGTCGATTACGTTGCAAGCGCGCTTGCCGAATATCTGTTGCTTTTCCCCGAGAAGAAACGCGACGAGGGAGTATTGCTTGCCGACGTAGGATATATTTCGAGTACGCTTTGCCTCGGAAAGGGCGACGGGCTGTTGGATATGAAAAGCTTCTCGATGGGCGGAGGCTACATCGAAGCTGATTTGTGCAACGCTCTCGGCATTCCGTATTCGCAGGCTCAGCAGTTGAAGAAAAAAGTAATAGTATCTCTCGACGCGGGCGACGACGAGATGTACGAAATTACGGTGGGTGACAAAATAATTTCTTTCTCCGCAAAGATAGTCAACGAGGTCGTGCGCTACCGTATCGGCGTAATCGCCAAAACCCTTGCAAAATGTATTTCCGCTTGCGAGGTCAAAATGCCGGACTATGCGCCTTTGTATTTAACCGGCGGCGGAATAGCGTTTATGCACGGCGTAAAGGACGAGTTGTCCGGTACGTTGAACCGTCCGGTGGAAATAGTCGTGCCGCCCATGCCGCAAGTCGGCTATCCGGACAAGTCCTCCGGCTGGGGACTTATGGATATGATTCTCAGCAATGTAATGCCGGAAAAAGAAACCTTTTTCAGCAAGATAATAAACAAAATCAAAAACAGATAAGGAGTAATAGTTATGGATAATACTTTCGACAGAACTTTAATGCCGGCTTTGATTAAAGTCGTCGGCGTGGGCGGAGCAGGAAACAACGCCGTTAACAGTATGATCGACGCTAAAATAAACAGCGCGAAATTCATTGCAATCAATACCGACCTTCAGGACCTCGGTTTATCGGAAGCGGAAACCAGAATCCAGATAGGCGACAAATTCACAAAGGGACAGGGCGCGGGCGCCGATCCCGAAAAAGGACAGAAAGCGGCGGAAGAGAGCAAAAACGCGATTGCGGCTGCCATTAAGGACGCCGACCTCGTCTTTATTACCGCAGGTATGGGCGGCGGAACCGGAACGGGCGCTTCTCCCGTTATTGCAAGTATTGCAAAGGAGATGGGCAAGCTGACCATTGCCGTCGTCACCAAGCCGTTTGCATTCGAGGGTAAGCCCCGTATGACAAACGCGAATATAGGTATCGAAAACCTGAAAAAAGTAGTGGATACCATCGTTATTATACCCAACGAAAAACTGATGGAATTTGCTCCCAACGTTCCCATTAAGGAAGCGTTCAAAATTGCCGACGACGTGCTGCGTCAGGGTATTCAGGGCATAAGCGATCTTATCGTCACTCCCGCTCTCATCAACCTTGACTTTGCGGACGTATGCACCGTTATGAAAAACAGCGGCGTCGCTCATATGGGAATAGGTAAAGGAAGCGGAGACGACCGCGTGCTCGAAGCGGTAAAGCGCGCTATTTTCAGCCCGCTTCTCGAAACTTCTATCGAAGGCGCTTCCAAGATAATTCTCAACATAATGGGTTCTCCCGATATGACGCTGAATGAAATCAACCGCGCTACCTCGCTCGTGCGCGAAGTCGTTCAGCCCAACGCCAACATTATTTTCGGCGCAGACATAAGAGAGTCTATGAAGGACGAGATCATCGTCACCATGATTGCCACGGGATTTGAAGGACAAGCCGCTCAGCCCGAGCCTCAGCCTGCCGCAAGACAGCCTCAGCGTCCTCAGACCAGCAGCGTGTTTGACGAAAGCTATAACAGAATGTTCGATCAGCGATTCGGCGAACAGCATCCCAATTTCGGAACGGCTCGCCCCGCAAATAACGGATATCCGCAACAGCAAACGCAAGCCCGCCCCGAATCGCAGTCCCGCGGATCGCGCGTTTCGGTGGAAGAGGACGACACGCCTTCGTGGATGCAAAGAATGAAACGTTAATTCAATAAATTTTTCTGCCGTCCGAGGATTTTCTTCGGGCGGTATTTTTTTGATATAAAAAATACGCTCAAAAAACAAAAACTGAAATACTTCGCGCGGATTACGGGCTATTATTATGTCGTAATGACGGTATACATCGAAAACGTAATAGCCGATAATTTTGCGATGACGTATATGATAGCGCAGCTTAGCTATAAAATATGCGGAATTTTCGCAAAAAAACGCAGGAGCGTGTTCGCCGCTTCGGTCGGGAGCGTCGTGGCCCTTTTATATCCTTTGATAAATAACGACTTTGCGTTGTTTTCCGTAAAAATAGCGCTGTATTCGGTTATGTGCCTGATTTTGTACGTCGGCAAAAACAAACCGATAGCGGCGGCTGTTTTTTTGCTGGTTACCGCGTTATTCGGCGGCGTTGCGTTTTTCATTTCGTATGCAGTTTGCGGCAGCGCGCAACGGGCTATGCGCGAAGGAAGCGAATTTTCTCCCGGCGCTTTGATATTTATCGGCTGGCTTGCTTATAAAATCGCGTGTAAAGCGGTTGAAAAAGCAAAGCGAAAAAAGTTGGACGATCATTTCTTCACGACTGTGATAATAAACGTTCTGGGAGTAGAAATAAAGGCTAAAGGGCTGATTGACAGCGGAAACAGGCTGTTCGATCCGAAAACTACCTTGCCGGTCACGCTCGTATGCGAAAACGACGACGTTCGCGAGGCGATAAAAACGAAAGGAAAAGAACGGTTTTTAGGATACGTTCGTATAACGGGCGTCGGAGGAAGCGGGGAAAACGTGCCTCTTTATCATCCGGATAAAATCGAGTTTGAAAAGGAAGGAAAAATAACGCCGTCCGACGGCGATTGTCTTATCGGATTTTGTAATTTTTTGCCGGGCGATCGGTCTATCGGAGCAATCGTTCATCCGGCGATTTGCGGAGGTGTTAAATGAAAATAATCGAATTGATCAAACGGTGGCTTGGCAAGCTGTTCGCGGCGGACGAAAACGTAGTCTTGTACATAACGGGCGAAGGAGGACTGCCCGAGCCGCTTTGCGAAAGCGAAGAACGCGAGGCGCTTGAAAAACTGAAAAGCGGCGACGGGGCGGTAAGGGAAAAACTGATAGTACACAATCTGCGGCTGGTAGTTTATATAGCGAAAAAGTTCGACAACACAGGTTTGGATCAGGACGACCTGATCTCCGTCGGAACCATCGGACTGATTAAAGCAGTCGGCAGCTTCGATCCCGACAAAAACATAAAGCTTGCGACGTACGCTTCGAGGTGTATCGAAAACGAAATTCTGATGTATTTGCGACGTATGGTGCGCATTAAAAGCGAAGTATCGCTTGACGAGCCGCTTAACGTCGATTACGAAGGAAACGAATTGCTCATAAGCGACGTGCTGGGAACAGATCCCGACACGGTTTCAAAAAATCTTGAAACGTCGGTGGAAAAGCAACTGCTGTGGCAGGCGCTTGAAAAGCTTGACAAACGCGAAAGGGATATTATGAGCATGCGTTTCGGACTGTTCGGAACGGAGGAAAAAACGCAAAAAGAGGTAGCGGATACGATAGGAATTTCGCAGTCCTATATATCTCGGTTGGAAAAGAAAATAATCGGAAGATTGAAAAAAGAAATCTCAAGATCGATCTGAAAAAGCGTTGCGGTAAAGCCGCGGAGTTCTTGTTTGAGAAGTTCCGCGGCTTAAGCTTTGTTTATGCTATTCTATATGTTTTTTTAGCGATTTTTTCGCGCTTTTTTCCAAACGTGAAACCTGCGCTTGGGAAATTCCTATTTCGTCGGAAACTTCCACCTGGGTTTTGCCCTGATAAAACCTTAAATAAAGAATGCGTTTTTCTCGCTCGTCTAATTTTTTGATCGCGTCGCTTAACGTTACGCTGTTAACCCATTTTTCGTCGGTATTTTTCCTGTCGCTTATCTGTTCCATAATAAGAACGGTTTCGTTTCCGTCGTGATAAACGGGATCGAAAAGAGAAACGGGATCGCTTATTGCGTCGAGAGCGTCTTTTGCGTCGTTTTCCGCAATTCCGAGCGCCGCCGCAACTTCCGCAAGCGAGGCTTCTTTACCGTTTTCCGCTTCCAACTGCTGCCTGGTCGAAATGACCTTATAAGCCGTATCGCGTAGAGATCGACTGACGCGAACGGGCGAGCTGTCACGCATATATCTTCGTATTTCTCCGATAATCATCGGTACGGCGTAAGTCGAGAATTTCAGCGACAGCGTTTGATCGAAATTGTCCATGGCTTTTATCAGTCCGATCGTGCCCACCTGGAACAAGTCGTCGGCGTTGCCTTTTTTGGAGTAAAATCGCTGAATAACGCTCAGTACCAGCCGCAGATTTGCCAGAACGAAGCGGTCGCGAGCGGCTTTATCGCCCGAGCGCGCCTTTTTCATCAGTTCCATTTGTTCGTCGTGACTGAGCTTTGGTAGGGTGGAAGTATCTATTCCGCAAATATTGATTCTTGCCGGCATTTTATCCTCCGTATGGTTTATTGTCGGGAATGTAAACGAAAAATATACCTTTAAGAAAAAAGTTTTAACACCGAGTGCGCTTTTATCGCATATATTCTTTTGAGGTATAATATGAATAAAACGACGAACGAATTGACCTATTCGGAAATCAGAAGTAAATGCGTGGTAGACGCCGAGCGGGGCAGAAACCTCGGACACGTGTGCGATATGGTTTTTACGAGCAATTTAAAGAGCGTCGTCGGAATAATCGCGCCTTTTGAAAAAAGAGGAATGCTCGGAAAAAGTCAGGACGTGTTTATCCCGGTTAACTGCATCGACAGTATCGGCGAGGACGTGATAATCGTAAATATCGGCACTCTGACGGAAAAAGCCGACTGCAATAAGGTTGCGGGCTGTAATCCGCCGCCACCGCCGAAAGACGTTCCGCCTCCGTCGAATTGCGCGGATCTATCCGAGTGCGACCGTCCGCAATGCGATCACAGATGCGATAAATGTATGCTGTTTGATTGCCGCTTCCGATGGAAAGGTAAAGCCTTGTAGCGCGTCGATAGCGTTGACTTTTGCCGTAAAACGTGGTATAATATGACAAAACAACGCCAAAAGACGAGGTAAAGGATATGAAATGCATGTACTGCGGATTTCTCGAAAGTAAGGTCATCGATTCACGACTGTCGGCGGACGGAAACACTATTCGCCGCAGACGAGAATGTCTTAATTGCGGAAAAAGATTCACCACGTACGAGGTGGTCGAGCATACGCCCATACTCGTTATTAAAAACGACGGAACGCGTGAACCTTTCGACGCAAACAAAATTAAGAACGGCATAATCAAGTCGTGCGAGAAACGCCCGGTTGCTTTAAGCGATATCGACGCGCTCGTTGCGGACATCGAGAAAAAAGCGTACAATTCGCTTGAACAGGAATTGCCTTCCGCCGCGATAGGTGAAATGGTGATGGAAGGACTTAAAAATCTCGATCAGGTCGCTTACATCCGCTTTGCTTCCGTGTACCGCCAATTCCGCGACGTTACGACTTTTATGCAGTTCATCGAGCAATTCGAGGAGAGGCTTAAAAACGAGAAATGACGCTTGATTCCGCCGCAGAAGGTAAATATTATCGGATTATTTCCGTATCGGGAGATAAAGTGCTCCGTAGACGGCTTTACGACATCGGTTTTGTAGAAAATTCCGTTGTAAAGATCGTATCGAGAGCGCCCTTTCACGGCGCGGTTCTGGTTGATTTACGCTCCTGCACGGTTGCTCTCCGCGCGTTCGTCGCAAAAAGCGTTACCGTCGGGGAGATATAGTGCAAACGGACAAAATACTTTTAGTGGGTAATCCCAACGTCGGAAAGACAAGCGTATTCAACCGAGTCACCCGCTCAAGCGAGCACGTCGGCAACTGGCACGGCGTTACGGTTGAAGAAAAATCAAAAACAATTACGTATAAAGACAAAGCCCTGAAAATCGTCGATCTTCCGGGGCTTTATTCTCTTACCGTTTATTCGCCCGAAGAGGCGGTAACGCGCGACGCGGTAATATCGGATAAGGACGCGCCCGTTCTGGACGTTTGCGACGCCAATAACCTTCCCAGAAACTTATTTTTGACGTTACAGTTGTTGGAGGCGGGAGCGAACGTAGTCGTGGCGGCGAATATGTCCGACGAGCTGAACGCGAGAGGGCTTCGTCTGGATGAAAGCCTGCTTTCGGAAAGGCTGGGCGTTCCGGTGGTGTCGATAAGCGCAAAGAAGGGTAAAAGCGCCTTTTCCGTGCTGGAAGCCTGCGTGGATCGCATAAATAAGAACACCGGTTATTCTCTTCCGTATTTGAGAAAACTGCCCACGGAAAAGTTGTGCGGTATAATAGAGAAAAACGCCGCGGTTGCCCGGTTAAACGTGGTTTTTGCCGCGGTAAAATTGATGGAGCACGACGGTTTCGTTGCAGAAAAGCTTAAGCTGAGCGAAAAACAGCTTGCGGAAATTGCGGCTCTCGGCGACCTGCACGCCGCTTTGGTGAGCGCGAGATACGAATATATCGAACAAATTCTGGACGGAGCCGTATTGCCGCTTGAGAATTCTCCGAAAGCCAAAAGATACAAACTTGTCGAAAGGATTAAAAAAGCCGCCGACAGGCTTGCTCTTAGCCGATATTTCGCCTTACCTGCTTTTTTGCTGGTCATTCTATGCGTTTTTTTCATCACTTTCGGCACGGTAGGTCCGTTTCTTTCGGGCGTTATAGGAGATTTTTTTGTTAATTACGTAAAAACGCCGCTTTTTGACCTTCTTACTCGGCTGAACGCACCGGATTGGACGGTAGGGCTGATTTGCGACGGGATAGTGGGCGGAGTGTGCGGAATACTCGTGTTTTTGCCGCAAATATTGCTTTTATTCTTTTTCCTCGCGGTAATGGAGGACAGCGGCTACGTTTCGCGAGTAGCCTTTATGACCGACGGATTGTTTGAAAAAATAGGACTTTCCGGAAAAAGCGTTTTTACTCTTCTGATGGGCTTCGGGTGCTGCGCTACAGCCGTTTTGACTACTCGCGGACTGGAAGATGAAAAAATGCGAAAAAAAACGGCGCTGATAACGTCGTTTATGAGCTGCTCGGCAAGACTTCCGGTGTACTCTACGATCGCCTTCGCATACTTTACCCAAATCAATTATCTGATTATATTCGGTCTGTACGCGCTGGGTGCTCTGGTGGCTGTCGCCGTCGCCGCCGTAATGGAAAATTGTACTAAAAAGCTGAAAAGCGGAAAGCCTTCGTTTATAATGGAAATGCCGCCCTACCGTTTTCCGACTTTCGAGCGCATAATCCAGATCCTGTGGGTGAACGTAAAAACCTTTCTCTTAAAAGTGGGAACGACCATCTTTGCTCTCGGCGTAATAATGTGGGTATTGTCTAATTTTTCTCTTACCGAAGGTTACGGCGGCGAATCGGACAGCATTATGATGACGCTCGGAAAAATACTTGCGCCCCTGTTCGCTCCGCTCGGATTCGGATCGTGGAAGGCTGTGACCGCGCTTATAGGTGGCGTGGTAGCAAAAGAAGCGGTAGTATCCACGATACAGTCGCTGGGCGGCGTGGAAACGCTTTTCGTCGGCGAATACGCAGGTGTCAACGCGCTTTCTTTTATGGTATACACGCTTTTATACGTCCCCTGTCTTGCAACCGTATCGGCTCTGATTAAAGAAACGGGAGCAAAATGGGCGTTGTTTGCCGTGGCTTTGCAGTTGTGCGTGGCGTATGCGGTAACCTTTATCGTGCGCGTAACGGTTTTGACTTTTCTGTATTCGCCCGGACTTGCGGTTTCCGTTTCCCTTTTTCTGGTCGCGGCGCTGATTTCGCTGTTTCTGGCGCTTTCGGGAAAAAATGAGCGGAGTAATTGCGCAGGCTGTGTCGGAAATTGCGCAAAATGCAAATAAAATCGGATTTCGGCGTATATATCGCGCACATATTGACAAATAATAAGTCCGGAGGTATTTGTCAATGGTAATAGGATACGTACTGCTCGGACTTATAGCAGTAATGATGTTTTTCGGACTTTTAAATAACGTAGTAAAGTCTATGAAGCTTGAGCCGTGGGTTGCTCTCGTTTTCGTGATTGCATACGTG
>JBJFAC010000305.1:0-2139 GCA_051887715.1 Candidatus Neoclostridium sp. | reverse complement strand
AAGTGGAAGCCTGCGTCGAGTTTGAATAAAAATAGGACAAAGTTGCGTTTTTCGGTAAAAAAATAAACAATAATTGAACAGTCGTTTCGGTTGACCGAGGCGACTTTTTTGATGTATAATTAGAAGAGAAGGCGCGTTTAACGGCGCCTGAAAAGAAAATCATTCAAGAGGGTATGAGAAATGTTAAAAAAGTATTACGAGCAGTACGATTACGTCGGAACGCAACCGCCGAGATGCTATTACGTCCCGTTTGCGAGCAAAGCGGAATGGAGCGAGGAAAGAGCTGACAGCTCGCTGTTTACTTCGCTTAACGGCAAGTGGACGATAAAGCCGTACGCAAGCGTTCTGGACGTCGAGGACGATTTTTATAAACAAACGCCCGAAAAGGAAATAGACGTTCCTTCGTGCGTGCAGTACTACGGAATGGACGGCTTTCAGTACACGAACGTCAACTACCCCATTCCCTTCGATCCGCCTTACGTGCCCAGCGAAAATCCGGCGTTCCATTACAGCCGCAGATTTAACGTAAACAAGACGGGCAGACAGTATATCGTTTTCGAGGGCGTGGACAGCTGCTTCTATCTTTACGTAAACGGCAATTTCGTAGGGTACAGCCAGATCAGCCACCGCGTCAGCGAGTTCGACGTCACCGATTACGTCGTCGAGGGCGAGAACAAGCTGGACGTGCTCGTTTTGAAGTGGTGCGCCGGCACGTATTTCGAGGATCAGGACAAGTGGCGTTTTACCGGCATTTTCAGGGACGTATACCTTTTGAACCGTCCCGAAAAGCACGTCGTGGATTATAAAATAGAAACGAAACAGAACGGAGAAGTTTCTTTCCGTCTTATCGAGGGCGCTGCCGCCGCGGTCACCTTCCTCGGAGAAACCAAAACGGTAAACGAGGGCGAAACGGTTGCGTTCAAGGCGGAAAATCCCAAGCTGTGGAGCGCCGAAACTCCCTTCCTATACGATATGGACGTCGAGTGCAACGGCGAATTTATCCGCGAAAAAGTGGGTATTCGCGAAGTGGAAATAAAGGACGGCGTTTTCCTGCTTAACGGCAAGCCCATAAAACTGCGCGGCGTAAACCGCCACGATTTCCACCCCACCAAGGGCGCGGCGGTAAATAAGGAAGATATGATGACCGACCTCAAGCTTATGAAAAAGCTGAACGTCAACGCTATCCGCACCAGCCACTATCCGTCCGCTCCCGAATTCTATCAGCTTTTCGACAAGTACGGATTTTATATACTCGACGAAGCCGATCACGAATCGCACGGCGCGGCAAACAGTCGCGACGGCAGAGCGGAGGGCTATTTGTCCGACCTGCCCGAATTCGAGTTTGCTATGGTCGAGCGCCAGAAAATGCTGGTAACGCGCGACAAAAACCGCGCTTGCGTGCTTATGTGGTCAATGGGTAACGAATGCGGCTGGGGCAAAAACTTCTACGCCTGCTCGGCTTATATCAAGGCAACCGACTCCACGCGTCCCGTGCATTACGAGCGCGTGACTCGCGTGGACTTCGATGAAAAAACGGGCGAACAAAAACCGTGGTTCGAGGATTATTACACCGCTCCCGTGGACGTCGTCAGCCGTATGTACGCCTCCCCCGAATATATGAAAAACGGCTTCCTCCGCGACGAGAAGGAGACGCGTCCGTTCGTTCAATGCGAGTACGTACACGCAATGGGCAACGGCCCCGGAGATTTCAAGGACTATTGGGACGTCATTTATTCGTCCGACAGATTTATGGGCGGCTTCGTATGGGAATGGGCGGATCACGGCGTGCTGTACGGCGCCAAGGGCTTCCGCTACGGCGGCGACTTCGGCGAAACGCTGCACGACGGAACGTTCTGCATCGACGGCATAGTCTCGCCCGACCGTAAGATCAAAACGGGCACGCTGGAAATGAAAAAAGCGTATCAGCCCGTGCTTATCGAAAATCACGGCGATTGCATTTCGGTGACCTCGCGCAATTACTTCGCTCCCGTTGCTTTCAGCGCCGAAATAACGTGCAAATCGGAAGGTAAGGTGCTTGCGTGCGTAAAAACGCCTGCCGTGGTAGAACCCGGAGAAAGCGTTTCCATCGACGTTCCCGTGCCCTCCGCTCCCGTGGTCAAGGTGGAGCTTTTCACGATG
>JBJFAC010000304.1:0-2141 GCA_051887715.1 Candidatus Neoclostridium sp. | reverse complement strand
CTTGTAAACATCGTCGCCGTTGAAGCACGCACCGAAGCCCTGCGGCTTATCGAACTCGAAGTAGTAAATTTCGTCCAAAAAGCCCTCGGTGGGCATATTGTCCACGTCGTGCTTGTGCGGCGGATAGCTTGCCCAATTGCCGTCCTCAACCCAGAACTCGCCGATGTAGAGCAAATTCGCTCCCACGGTTTCGGGCAGATTGAACGCCGCGTTTCTTGCAAAAGCGCCCTTGCCGAGATCTTTGGTCTTGATCTCCGAAACGGGGACGTACGCGGGCTCGAAGTACTTATCGGCAGGAGCCTTGCAAACCGCGATTTTTACGTCGCCGCCTTTGCCCGTAACGGTAAACGGCGTATCCTTTCCGACGTACACCGCTTCGGCAGGCTGATCGAATACGTTTTCACGGCTGCCCACCCGGTCGAAAGCGAAATTCTCGCCCTTGACCGAGCATTTTCCGTAGAGAACGATAAGCGCAAATTCCTTGTTTTTCTCGGTCACGGTGTAGCTCTGTCCGTCCGCGAGCTTGAGAAAATCGAGCTCCAGATAGGCAAGCGGACTGTTTCTGTCCGTCGTAACTCTTTCATAACCGTATTTTTCCCTGTAAGATTTTTTTAAGTTCATATCAGATATTCTCCAAAATCATTTCTTCAACCGAAATAACGCGATAGCCCTTCGGCGCGGTGGCTTTGAGCGCAACGTATTCGGCAGGATTTTCCGTAACGACGGTTTTACATTCCATATTTACGGCGTTTTTCCATCTGTCCTTCGCAACCTGCGCGATCACTTCCGGCATATACTCCGCCATAATCAGCTGACCGGCAAGATTAGCCTCCTTTCCGATAAGCAACATATCCTTTACCTTGCCCGCCTTTTCAATGAGGTTTCTGCCCGTATCGCAGTCGTCCAGCTCTCTTGCGTATGCGTAATTGTCCTGCAACGAATACTCGTTTTCGGACTTCTTCACTACTATTTTACCACTTTCTATCAAAGAAAGCAAATATTCGTTAAAGCCGATTATTTTTGCTCCGATCTCGATTCCCCATTCCTTGTACTCGTGGAGCATCAGCGACAGATCCACGGGATCGTAGACCACGACAGTCTTAAAGGCGGAAAGCGCGCTTGCGCATTTTTTTGCCGCGTCCTGCGTTTCCTGCGTTTTTCCGGTCAAAAACCACAGCGCCGCGCCCGAATCCTGCCGTTTGGGAAGGCTGACCTTAACGCCCGCCTTATTTAAAAGCTTTACCGCGTTTTTCACGCTTTCGGGGCTCTTGTACAGAGCGTCCTGACCGACGAACAGCGCCGTTTCGCTTTCGGTATTGTACAATTCGTCCGATCCGTCGCAAGCCTCGGCGCCGTAAACGTTGCCGGTCGCCTGATATTTTTCCAAAAGCCGAACGATATAGTCGGGCGTTTCGCCGTTTAATACGATTTCGGTTTTGACCTCTTGTATAAACACCTTCGGATCCCAGCCGGTAACGCAGTTGTTCGTGCAAGCGCCGCAAAGGGTACATTCGTAAATATTATCCGCGATTTCTTTAAGCTCCGTCGCGCCGCGAACCACGAGCGACACGCCCAGCGAGCGCGCTCTTGCCGTGTTGCGCTCCTGACCGGTTGCGTTGCCGATCGGGCAAACGTGCCTGCACATCCAACAAAATCTGCAACTGTCTGCAATGTTTTTTGCTTTTTCCGTGATATTCATCTGCACACTCTCCTATTATAATCCGAGCTTGAACGGGTTCATAATGCCGTTCGGGTCGAGCGATTTCTTGATTCCCTCGAATACCTGCATTGCCGGACCATACTGTTCCTTCATCAGGCGACCGAGCTTGATTCCGACGCCGTGGTGGTCATTGACAACGCCGCCGTTTGCGATAGCCGTGCGGACTCCGCAGTTCCAGATTGCGTTGTGCAGTCTGAGAGCCTCGTGCGGATCCTTCGGAACGTCGTCCACGATGAAGCGGTCGTAGATCATTGCGCCCCACTCGTACCAGTGCGAGAAGTGTGCTATGAAGCGTGCCATCGGGAAGTTGGTCTCGATTGCCTCCTTCATTGCCCAGTAGATCTTCTCGATCTTGTCGTAGGGAGCGATGGAGTCCATCGTACCGAACATCTGCGGAAGATCCATCATGTTGCCCGGATAG
>JBJFAC010000303.1:0-2147 GCA_051887715.1 Candidatus Neoclostridium sp. | reverse complement strand
GTCGAATACTATTCCGTCGGTCTTTTTCAAGGCAAGCGCGTGCGCCGAAACCTCCATAACCACGTGCGTAACGCCCTGTTTTTCCATTTCGGAAAGAATATAAAACAGTACGGGCGGATCGGGCGTGGTCATATCCGTTTCAATCACTCTTTCGTCGCCGACGAACGCGCCCAAAGTTCCTATAATTCCCGTTTTAAAACCCGCCGTTTCAAGTATACTCTTTATCATATACGAGGTCGTGGTCTTGCCGTTCGTACCGGTTATGCCCACGAAGAGCATGTTTTTTTGCGGATTACCGTAAAAACGCGCCGATATATCGGCAAGCGCGTGCCTTTCGTCCTCAACCCGTATGCAAGCGACTCCGCACGCGCTTATCGGTCGCTCGGAAATAATGCAGGCGGCTCCCCTTGAAATCGCCTCGCTCACATAGTCGTTTCCGTCGTTTTCCTTGCCCTTCAGCGCAAAAAACGCGCTCCCTTTTTTTACGTCGGACGCTTTGAGTTCAAGCGACGTAATCTCAGTTTGACCGTACTCTAAAGGACAATCGTCTATTAAATATTTCAGCAGCATATTCGCCTCCCCTGTTTATGCTAAAATAATAGCACTTTACAAAGGACCGCGGAAGCGAAACGCAAAATATGCTTTATTTCGACATAAGCACTTACCTTTACGTTTTGATAAGCACCACGTCGCCCTTTTTAACTTTCGAGCCCGGCAAAGGAATAGTGCTTGCAACGCTGTCTCCCTCTCCCGCGCATTCAACGTAAAAGCCTTGTTTTTTCAACGTTTCGATCGCTTTTCCGACGTCGTAATCGATAAGATCGGGCATTTCGACGTAGCTAACGGCTTTTTCGTCGATAATTTTCGGTATTTGCCTGTACTCGAATATCTTTTCAAATATTTCTCCGACGTACGGCGCGGCAACTATACTGCCGTAATATGCGCCGGCGGAAGGCTCGTCAACGGTCATTAACACGACGTACTCGGGTTTGTCGGCAGGCGCGAATCCGACGAAAGAGGACACGTATTTTCCCTGCGCTATTCTTCCGTTTTCGTACTTTTGCGCCGTGCCCGTCTTGCCGCCGATTCGATAACCTTCGACTGCGGCTTTTCTTCCGCTTCCGTCTGCAACGACCGCCTCTAAAAGCGTGCGTATTTTTTGCGAAGTACTCTCGCTTATCACTCTTTGCTCGTTTGCGACGTACTCGAACAGCACTTTTTCGTCGTCGTACGCTATTTTTTCCACGAAATGCGGAGTTACCTTATTTCCGCCGTTAACCGCTTCGCACACGCCTGCAAGCATTTGTATCGGAGTTACGGCGATTGCCTGACCGAAACCTATGCGCGCAAGATCCACGTTTTTGACGTTTTCGGCTTTCATCATAATGCCGGCGCTCTCTCCGAAAAAATCAACGCCGGTTTTCGCTCCGAATCCGAACTTACGCAAGCCCTCGTAAAGCGCGTCCGTGCCCGATTTCAGCGCAAGATCCATAAACACGCAGTTACAGCTGTTCTTCACTCCTTCCGTAAGATTCTGACTGCCGTGTCCGCGCGAACGCCAGCAACGTATTCTCTGTCCGTCCACCATTCTGTACCCGGCGCAAAAAAATCTGCTGTCAAAGTCGGCAACCCCGTTTTCCAAAGCGATAGCCGTAGTAAAGATCTTAAACGTGGAGCCTGGCTCGTATACGTCCACTATGGTCTTGTTTTTGCTGTACGCGTTCAGCTTTTCAACGTCGTCCCTCGGCAGATCGTCCAACGAATAGGACGGCGACTGCGCCATTGCGACCACAGCGCCGTCGTTTGCGCGCATAACCGCCACGCACGCGCCTTTGGCTTTCCATTCGTCGGTTGCCGCAAGCGCCGCCTGCTCGCAAAAAGCCTGAACGTTTAAGTCGATAGTGGTAAAAAGGTTGGCTCCGTTTATCGGCGGAATATATAATCTCTCGCCGCCGACGATTTGCTTGCCTCCGTTATCCGATTGAACGAGCGCGCTGCCGTTTACCCCTTTTATATATTTGTCGTAATAACCTTCAAGCCCGTTCTGTCCTACGTTATCTACGTTGGTAAAGCCCAGCACCTGCGCCAGATATTCGGCGTGCGGATAGTTTCTTTTGTAATCGGCGGAAAAATAAACGCCGCCTAAA
>JBJFAC010000302.1:0-2158 GCA_051887715.1 Candidatus Neoclostridium sp. | reverse complement strand
AAATATAACTGCGTTAGCAATATAACTTGCCGTAAGGCAAATATAGCTAACGGCGCAGCGATAAATCCCTATCGATGCGCCGCTAACACGGGACGGTCGTTTTTAAGTATCGGACGTTTGGTCAGTTGAACATATTCACGATGTCGGCGATCACGACGTCGTACATGGCGCTGTAATCGAGGTATGGATGATTGTCGAAAACGTATTCGTGCGCAAACGACTGCACGAGATTTATCGCCAGATGCACTTTTTCCTTGCAACGCTCGGTTACCACTCCGAGCGAGGGCAATAATTCGGAAACGCTCAGCGTTATGTGGTTTTCAAGCGATAAAAACCGGTCGCGCACGTCCTTATCGGACGCGGCAAGCGAGTGCAGCGCCTCGTGCAATTTTGCGTGCGTTTTGTGTATTTCTATCGTCTTGTCGAGTATTTCTTTAACCAGATCGCCGAGGTTAAGCGGAGCGGAAAGCGATTGCATAATCTCCATAACGGGCGCCGCCGCTTCCTTTATGTATACGTCCAGCACGCAAAGCAAAATATCCCGCTTATCCTTGAAATAGCCGTACACTATTCCCGTCGATACGCCGGCAAGCTTTGCAATCTGAGGCGTAGTACTGCCGAAATAGCCGTTTTCCGAAAATATCTTATAGCCCGCCTCGATTATTTTATTCTTTTTTTCAATCGCACGGCTTTGCCGCGGTTGTCTTATCGTCGTTTTCATAGGTATATTCTATAGTTTTTTCCGAAAAAAGTCAAGAAAAATTTTTTAAAATATGAAAAATGTTTCGCATTTTGCTTGACAACCGACTTCCGCAGTGCTATTATATATGTGAATATGAAATAAGTTTCACATATTGTGAAGCGAGGAGGCAAAAATGCCGTTAGTAATGGCACCCGTAAAAGAGCCGCTGAAAATAGTGAGAATAGCGGCGGACGAAAAGCTTAAAAGTCGTCTCGGCAGTCTGGGTATTTCCGTGGGAGGCGAGATCAGCGTAATAAGCTCAAGCGGCGGCACGGTCGTGTGCAAGCTGAAGGACGGAAGCGTTGCGCTTGACGGCAATCTGTCTACACGAATATTCGTTGCGTAAGTTAACGTAAAATCTGGAAAAAGGAGACGAAGAAATGAGAAAAACGTTAAACGACTTCAGCGTCGGCGAAAGAGGGAAAGTAGTCGGCGTAGGCGGAGAAGGAAGAATCAAAAGGCGCCTGTTCGATATGGGAATAACCCCCGGGGCGGACCTTCTTTTAAGAAAGCGCGCGCCTCTTGGCGATCCCATCGAGGTGACCGTGCGAGGCTACGAGCTGACTTTGCGTAAAGCGGAGGCGGCGTACGTGGAAGCGGAGGTGTTCGACAGATGAAAAGATTTGCGCTTGCAGGCAATCCCAACTGCGGAAAAACCACTCTTTTTAACAGCCTTACCGGATCGACGGCGCACGTCGGAAACTGGCCGGGCGTGACCGTAGACAAACGCGACGGCGTGTACAAGAAATGCGCTCAGCCCGTTGCTGTGGTCGATTTACCCGGCATATATTCGCTTTCGCCCTACACTCCGGAGGAAGTGATCGCAAGAAACTATCTTCTGGACGAAAAACCCGATTGCGTGATCAACGTAGTCGACGCAACCAATCTCGAGCGTAATCTGTATCTTACCACTCAGCTTGCGGAGATCGACGTGCCTTTAATAGTGGCGCTCAATATGACGGACGCGCTGGAAAAAGCCGGCGATAAGATCGACGCGGCAAAGCTGGAAAGAGCGTTGGGCGTGCCGGTAGTAAAAATTTCCGCTTTGAAAGAAACGGGACTTAAAGAGCTGATGGACAGGGCGTATCGTGAAAGCGAAAAAGAGCGCAAGGGCTCAACCGTTTTAAGCGGCGGCAAGCTTTCCGGGCTTATCGAGCAGATAAAGACCGCTTTGGAGGAGCAAGCCGTAGAGCACCCGCTTTTTCACGCCGTAAAACTCGCCGAGGGCGACGAAATCGAAATTAAGGCTCATAAAGAAGCGGCAAAAGCCGTGGAAGAGTTCAAAAAGGCTTACGACGACGAAGTGTTCGGATCCGATCTCGAAGCGGTTATCGCCGATCGGAGATACGCATACATATCAAAGAATTTTGCCTGCGCTCTCGAACGCAAAAGCAAAGAAAAATTCCGTTTGACCAA
>JBJFAC010000301.1:0-2169 GCA_051887715.1 Candidatus Neoclostridium sp. | reverse complement strand
CGGGCGTTACCGAAAGTTTTTCGATACATTCGAGCATTCCTTTTTTTGTCGCATTCAGAATATTGATTTCGTCGATTACTTCCGGAGGAATTATCGCCACGGAGAAAGCGACGGCGTTGCTTTTGATAATCTCGAAGAGTTCCTCTCTCTTTTTTTCCGAGACTTTTTTACTGTCGTTTATTCCGTCAATCATCCGATCGTACGGCATAACGCAGCAAGCGCAAACCACCGGACCGCAAAGAGGACCTCTCCCCGCTTCGTCGATACCGGCAAGCACGTTTACTCCCGTATTTTTATCGAATTCAAATAAATCAATCGTTTTCATAGCACTCTTCCAAGGTAATTTTACCGATCCTGCCTTTGCGGAAATCGTCGATAATCGCAATAGACGCACGTTCTTCGTCCGCAGCGCCGCCTTTCCGCACGAGTCCGCGCTTTAACGCAATATCGCACAGCATCTGCAAGCAGTCGTCTTTTTCCGCAACCGAATATCTGCTTGACAAATAGCCGGGAAATTTTTGCGTCATTTCTTTGATGAATTCAAGAGCAAGCTCGTTCGTATCGACAATTTCGTCTCGGATACTGCCGATATACGCAAGATGACGTGCGAAAGTTTGATTTTCAAATTTTGGATAAAGCGTTCCGGGCGTATCGAGCACCTCGAAATATTCGCTTGCCCGCACCCACTGTTTTCCGCGGGTAACGCCCGCTTTGTTGCCGGCTATCGCCTTGCTTTTTCCGCATAGATTATTGATAAACGTGCTTTTTCCGCAGTTCGGAACGCCTATTACCATACTGCGGAGCACGGCGCGGACTCCCTTTGCCGCTTTTTTTTCGATTATGGGCCTGCAAATTTCTTTGGCTATTGAAAAAATCGCCTTACCGCTTCCGTTCTGAGTGCTGTTAAGGCACACGGCTGTGCTTTTTTCGGAAATAAAATACTTTCTCCATTTTTCGGTTTGCTCGGGATTTGCAAGATCGCACTTATTCAACACGTAAACAACCGGCAATTTTTCCGTGTACTTGGAAAAAACCGGATTTACGCAAGCAAGCGGAGCGCGAGCGTCGAGAATATATACGAGCATATCCATAAGAGCGACGTTTTCGTCCATCATTCGGAGCGACTTGGTCATATGCCCGGGAAACCAATGAATATTCATTATTTTTTCTCCAACAAATCGGGGCGATTTCGCTTCGTGATTTCAAGCGATTGTTCCCTTCGCCATTTTTCGATGTTTTCGTGATGCCCGGAAATCAGTACTTCGGGAACGGATAAGCCTTCGTAAACCTGCGGACGGGTATATTGCGGGTATTCCAAAAGACCGTCCGAAAAGCTTTCGTCCTCGCTGGACGCGTCGCAACCGAGCACACCGGGCACGAAACGCGACACTACGTCGCAAAGCACCATTGCGGGCAGTTCTCCGCCCGTCAGCACGAAATCTCCGATAGATATTTCTTCATCGATATAAAGATCGATGATCCTTTGATCTATACCCTCGTAATGTCCGCAAAGAACAAGCAAGCGATCGTATTTTTTAGCGTATTCTCTTGCGCGCGGAACGCTGAGCAGACTCCCTCTCGGAGACATATATATCCTGTGCGCTTTATGCTCCGGATCGACGCTCTTTATACAATCGCAAACGGGCTGCGGAGTCATTACCATACCGGCGCCGCCTCCGAACGGAGCGTCGTCACATTTAAGATGCTTATCAAGCGAAAAATCCCTGATATTAACGGTATTTATTTGCAAAACGCCTTTATTTTGAGCCCTTCCGATTATACTTTCGTTAAGCGGCGCAAACATTTCAGGAAAAAGCGTAAGTATGTCAATCCTCATAAACGCAAACCGCCGTAAATTCTTTTTTGTCGGCAATAACTATTTTGCTTTCGACGTCTATCTTTTCGATCACTTTATTGAGAAACGGACAGCGGCACACCTTTCCGTTTCCCTCGATAGTGAAAACGTCGGCGGCACCGTATTGCGCAACGTCGGTGATAACGCCCACCATTTCTCCGTCGCTTAAATACATAGTGCAGCCCTCAATGTCGGCAATAAGATAAGCGTTTTCGGGAACGAGCGCATTTACTCTGTCGATTTCGACGTAATCGCCGATAAGCTTTTCGGCGTCGTCGCGAGTCGATATTCCTCCGAGGTTTAAAAAGACAAAC
>JBJFAC010000300.1:0-2172 GCA_051887715.1 Candidatus Neoclostridium sp. | reverse complement strand
TTCTTATCTTTTGTTTCTGTAAACGCGTTATAATTGTAGAGACAAAATATATACGGTTTTACCGTAAGAATAACGAGGTGTATTTATGGAAAACAACAGTATTTCAATCAAAAAAACGATGCTTATTTGCCTGACCATAGCCGTGGTAGTCACGTTTTTCGGCGTGGCGGTAAAAGCGCTCTCACCCGTTTTTGCCAAAAACGAAAGCGTTATTCCTTCCTCGTCTTTGCCCGGAGAAGAATTGCCGGCGGAGATTCTGCTCGATCCGAATTTGTCCGACGAGGCGCGCCTGACCGACGGCAGCGCGGTATACGCAGCCGATTGCGGCGACGGGTTTGCAGTCGCTTACAACCAAGAGGAAACCGGTTACGTTGCCGCGTTCGACCGCAACGCAAGCCCGATAAATTCGGTTTGTCCGGGCGGAAAAATCTCCAAAGCCTGCTCCTACGGCGACAATCTGTTCGCCGCAGTCGTCGACGAAAACGGGTTCGTCAAAATCGCGTACGTCAACGTGAAAACCGGCGACGATTACCTTTCGAGGTCGTACGGCAATCAGACGGTTTTATTTGCAGTCGCTTACGAGGACGGAGCGGCGTTCGTTTTTAAGTCGGAGGGACAGTCCGGGAAACGCGTCGTTTTGCGCTTTTACGACTTTTACGGAGAGACGGTAGAACGCTACGCCGTTTGCGAATACGACGTTTCCGCCACCGATCTGTACAGAATAGGCGACCGTTTTACGCTGTTTTTCTCCTATTCTTCCGATTTTTCCGCAGGCGGCGGTTACGCCGATTTTTCGCTTTCTTCGATATCGGCTAAAATCACTCTCATAGAGCGCAACCACCCCTATACGCTGTTTTCCGCCGTACCCAGGCAGGACGGCTTTGCTCTTTTGTGCCTTAGCGAACAGGGCTGTTTTATTATGCAGACGGACGAAAATCTGGCAAGGAAAATAAAAATCGATCTGACCGAGCAAAAGTTTGACGGCGGCAGGCTGTGCTTTGACGGCAAAACATACTACGCTTTACTGTTTTCCCAAAAGGGCGGCTGTTGTTTTGCTCTTGCCGACCAGACGGTTGCTTCCGCTCTTTCTACCTACGAGAGCGCGACAGGTTTATTCGGGGAGATAAACACGGGCGCAAGGCTGGTGCATCTGCTCTCGTGCGAAGGGGGCTTTTTCCTGTCCTCCACGGAAGGGCTGTTTACAAAGAAGGTAGGCGCGGCTTGCGCCGTTCCCGTGGGGCTGGTTAAAACCGAACGCTCGCGCGCTGCCGTTTGCAACGTTACCGACGAAACGGGAAAGGTTGCCGTTTACGCATACGCTTTCAATTAAATGAGCGCATTGCTTGACAAAGCCGATTTTATGCGGTATACTATTTGTCGGGTTGCGGTCGACTTTATTCCGATCGGCTTGCAACCGCTTACGAAAAGATAAATTATAAGGAGAATTATTATGTCGGTAACAGCATTAGTAGGCGCACAGTGGGGCGACGAAGGTAAAGGCAAAACCATCGATATTCTCGCTTCCGAAGCGGATATGGTGGTGCGCGCTCAAGGCGGAAGCAACGCGGGACATACGGTCGTGGCGGACGGAGTGACGCATAAGCTGCGCCTTATCCCAAGCGGTATTCTTTATCCCGATACCGTGTGCATCGTGGGCAACGGAACGGTTATCTCTCCGCCCGTAATTCTGAAAGAAATGGCTCAACTGAAGCAAAACGGAGTCAGCCTTGCCAACCTCAAAATCGACGCTCGCGCTCACGTAATTCTGCCCTATCATATCGCTATCGACACGCTTAGCGAGAAAATGCGCGGCGCAGGCGACATCGGTACTACAAAAAACGGCATCGGCCCGTGCTATATGGATAAAGCCGAAAGAAGCGGTATCCGCATTATCGACCTTATTACGCCCGAAATTTTCAAGCAAAAGCTTTTCAAAAACGTTGAAAATAAAAATAAACTGCTTAAATACGTCTACGGCGGCGAGGAAATGGACGCGCAAGCCATATACGAAGAGTATTGCGGTTACGCCGAGCAGCTGAAGCCCTACGTCACCGATACCTCCGTACTCGTCTACGACGCAATTAAGGCGGGCAAGAACGTGCTGTTCGAGGGCGCGCAGGGCACTCTGCTCGACATTGACGTGGGCACCTATCCCTTCGTCACCAGCTCGCA
>JBJFAC010000299.1:0-2178 GCA_051887715.1 Candidatus Neoclostridium sp. | reverse complement strand
ATTCGGTACCGGCGCTGTAAAGATCACGCCCGCGCACGATCCCAACGACTTCGAGGTGGGTATTCGTCACGGTCTGCCTGTTATCAAGGTGATGAACGACGACGGAACCATGAACGAGAACGCTGGAAAGTACGAGGGTATGAACGAAAACGAGGCGCGCGCCGCCGTCGTTGCCGATATGGACGCGCTCGGACTGCTTTTAAAAACGGAGGAATACGAGCATAACGTCGGTCATTGCTACCGCTGTCATCACACCATCGAACCTATGGTGTCGAAGCAGTGGTTCGTGCGTATGAAAGAACTTGCCGCTCCTGCAATAGAGGCTATCAAGAAAAAGGACATAAAATTCCTGCCCAAGCGCTTTGAAAAAACCTATCTGCATTGGATGGAAAATATCCGCGATTGGTGCATAAGCCGCCAGCTGTGGTGGGGACACCGTATTCCCGTGTACTATTGCGACGATTGCGGCGAAATGACCGTAAGCCGCGAAGAGATTAAAGTGTGTCCCAAGTGCGGAAAGCCCGTGCGTCAGGACGAAGACGTGCTTGACACGTGGTTCAGCTCGGCACTTTGGCCGTTCTCCACGCTGGGTTGGCCGGATAAAACCACCGATCTCGATTATTTTTATCCCACGACCGTGCTCGTCACCGCATACGACATTATTACGTTCTGGGTGTCGAGAATGATTTTCAGCGGACTAAAGCAAATGGGCGAAAAGCCTTTCTCCGACGTTCTTATTCACGGCATAGTGCGCGACGGACAGGGCAGAAAAATGTCCAAGTCGCTGGGTAACGGCGTAGATCCTTTGGAGGTAATCGACGAATACGGCGCGGACAGCCTGCGTTATTCGCTTGTAAACGGAATTGCCGCCGGCGGAGATATTCGCTATTCGGTGGACAAAATGGAAAGCTATCGCAACTTTATGAACAAGATATGGAACGCTTCCCGTTTCGTGCTTATGAATTGCGAAAACGTAAAAATCAAAAACCTTGAAGACGTAAAGCTCACGCTTGCCGATAAGTGGATACTGCATGAGCTTAACTCAACGGTGCAGGCGGTAACCAAAAATCTCGACAAATACGAGGTAGGGCTTGCGGCGGCAACGCTGTACGACTTCATCTGGAGCCAGTTCTGCGATATTTATATCGAAATGAGCAAGACTTCGCTGTACAGCGACGACGAGAACAAGCGCTCCGACACCGTCAGCGTGCTTCTTTACGTGCTTACGACCATTCTCAAACTCGTTCATCCTTTCATTCCGTTCATAACGGAAGAAATTTACGATAATCTGCCGGTAAAAGACGCCGAAGATATTATGATTTCCGCTTATCCGGAGTATACGAGAAAGCACGTTTTCTCCAAAGCCGCAAGTGAAATCAATGCGGTTATGAAGGCGATAAGAAACATCCGCGCGCTCAGAAAAGATATGAACGTTTCTCAAACCAAAAAGACGGCGATTTATATCGTGCCGTCGGAAGGAAAGGAGAAAATGCTTAAAGAAACCGCCGTTTATATCGAAAAGCTGGCGAACGGAAACGAAATAGTGTTCGGAAAGCCGGAAGTCAAATCCGTAAGCGTCGTCAGCGACATCGGCGAGTTCTATATACCGCTGGGTGAGCTTGTGGACGTAAAGAAAGAGGTGGAGCGCCTGACTAAAGAGCTGGAAAACACCGAAAACGAGATCGCTCGCGCCCGCGGAAAGCTTGCCAATGCCGGATTCGTTGCAAAAGCCCCCGCACAGTTGATTGAAAACGAAAAAGCAAAGCTGCAAAAATATATCGAGCTAAAAGAAAAGATAGTTTCAAGCATCGAAAACTTCAAAAAAGATATGTAATTAAAAGCAAACGGACGGTGAAAAATAGAAAATCACCGCCCGTTGTTTTTAACGGAGGAACGACGAAAAAAGAAAAGTACTATGCCACGCATAGTACTAAATATAGGCAAAAACAAAAGAAAAAACGAGGCGTTTGCCTCGTTTTTTAGAATTCTTGTTCGGGGTGTTCTTTTCTCAGCTTATGTTTTTTAAGCGCTTTTGCAAGCTGATCGGGACAGCTGGTGCCGTTTCTGCACTGTATTCCCTCCAGTAGAGCGATGATCTCATCCACTTTGTGACCGACGACGAGGCGAGAAATACCTTGAGCGTTGCCGCTGCAACCGTTTACGAATTTAACCGATTTA
>JBJFAC010000298.1:0-9708 GCA_051887715.1 Candidatus Neoclostridium sp. | reverse complement strand
CGGCAACGAACAGCCATTCGGCGTGACCTATTGGGGCATTGGCAACGAAATGAACGGCAGTCACCAGCTGGGTTATATTCCGTTGCAAAGTCAGTACATCATAAAGCACGATCGGTTTATTACGGCGATGAAGAAGGTCGATCCGGGCATAAAGGTGTTTGCCGTGGGCGACAATTACAGCGACTATACCAAAAATATGCTGGAAAAGTGCGTTAATAAATTCGATTACACGCAGGAGCATTTTTACGCGCAACGCGACGAAGACGATCTTTCCGCTCACGTCGGCAATATGTACGAAGGGCTGCTGCTTCGCATAAACAAGCATCGCGCGCTGTCCGGCTCAAACCGATTCGGAGCGCTTATGTCCATCGACGAGTACGCGTATAACGAGGTTTTCTGCGCGTCGCGACTGAAAGACGCAATGGGCATAGCGGTCGCGCTCAATCTTATGATAGACAACGCCGACGTAGTGGGTATGGCTTGCTACAGCAGTACGGTCAACGCAACTCAGGGCTGTGTGACCACCACCGACAACGACGTTACGTATCAGGGAGCGGGACTTGTCTTAAAGGCGTATAAAAAGTATATGCAAAGTAAAAGGACGGCGTGCTCGGTGCTCGGTAATGCGGACGACGTTTACGTCTGCGCAACCGTTTCGGAGGACGGAAAGAGCCTCTCGCTTGCCGTGGTAAACGCCACGGGCGACCGACTGCTTATCGGCGGCGTTCAGGGCGCGAAATCCGTTTTAAGAGCAAGTGTCGTGGGCGAGGACGTCGAAGTGTACAATTCCGAGGCAAGCGCCGACAACGTCCGCCTCGAAGTAAAGGAAAATATAGGTAAAGCGGTTGCTCCGGCTTACGGCGTTTCGGTTTTCGTGTTTAAGTTTTAACGGGTGAGTTATGGATAAACAACTTACGGTCGAGCTTTTCGACAGAAAAAAGGCTAAATCGGTTGCTATGGCGCTGTCGTCGGACGTGCGACTGGACATACTCAACCTGCTTTGCGACCGCTCTATGAGCGTTAAAGAGATAGCAAACAAGCTGGATATTCCGCTGTCCACGGCGTCGGCAAACGTTATCGCTTTGCAAAACAGCGATCTCGTGATGTGCGCCGACGAGCGCGGAATACGCGGTAGCCAGAAGCTGTGCAGTATCAAATACGAAAAACTGCAGCTCAATTTCCGCAACCGCGAGATCGTGCACGACGCGCGCACGCTGTTCACCTCGATGCCTATCGGCAATTTCTGCGACTGCAACGTGTATCCGACCTGCGGAATGGCAAGCGAGACCGAGTTTATCGGCAGGGACGACGACGTCCGCTCGTTCTATCTGCCGGAAAAGGTCAACGCGCAGCTGATCTGGTTTTCAAAGGGCTATCTGGAATACCGTTTTCCGATGCTGTGCGATAAAAACTGCAAACCGGTCAGCATAGATTTTTCGCTTGAATGCTGTTCGGAGGCGCCTAATTACCGCTTTTTCTGGCCTTCGGACGTCACCGTGTGGATAAACGGAACGGACGTGGGCACAATGACCTGCCCGGGCGACTTCGGCGGCAGAAGAGGGCGACTGTCTCCCAAATGGTGGCCCATAAATTCCACACAGTACGGACTGCTAAGCAGTTGGCTGGTCAACAAGGACGGTTCGTTCATAAACGGGAAAAAGGCGTCCAAAGTGGGTATAGACAGCCTTAAGCTGACCGAAAAGGACTACGTTTCCTTCAAAATAGGCATAAAAGAAAACGCTTTGAATATGGGCGGAATCAACATTTTCGGACGCAAGTTCGGAGATTACGAGCAGGATATTACTATGATAATATCATATTGAAATAAGGAGTGAATTATGAGAAAACTGACTAAAAAACTGTTGTATTTGGCAGCGATCACGGCAATCGCGGCGATAATGTGCACGCTCTGCGCCTGCACTTCGCCCGAAACCGACAAGCCCGATCCCACGCCCGGAAACGAAAACAAGATCACGTACGAGGACGGCTCGTACTACGAGGGCGCGATTGAAAACGGAACCGCGCACGGCACAGGCAAGCTGTACTCGAAGGAAGGCACGCTTATTTACGAGGGCGATTTTGTGTCCGGCAAGCGCGAGGGGCAGGGCGTAATGTATTATGCGGACGGCTTGACCTTTACGGGCGAATGGGAGCGCGACAACCGTCTGCGCGGCAAGCTGCAGTTGTCCGACAAGGGCGAATATTACGACGGCGAATTTCTGTTCGACGATATATACGGACAGGGAACGCTGTGCACGATGGGAACCAACTCGGTGGAGGGCGACGTTACCACCTATAATCTGTACGTCGGCGCGGTAGACGGACTTAAAAAGCACGGAGACGGCGTGTTTACGGCTAACGGAGAGGACAAAACCGTGTACGCCGGCAAATTCGTCAACGACGCGTTAAGCGACGAAAACGCCGTGATCACTTATCCCGAGGACAGCGAGCTTCTCAAATACGAGGGCGGTTATTTTAACGGCGCGTTCAACGGCTACGGCGTGCTAACCTACAGAAACGGCGACGTAAAGGAGGGCAGCTGGAAGGACGGCGAATGCAGTACCAATTACGTTTCGGATATGGACTACAACGGCTGGAAGTACACCGGTTTCGTGGACGAAAACGGTATTCCCAGCGGCGAAGGCACGATAGTATTCCCCGACGGCTCGGTTCGCACCGGAACTTTCGTTGACGGCGCGATGAACGGAAAGGGCAAGCACACCTATCCCAATACGATGACGTACGAGGGCGAATTCAAGGACAATCTTTTCCACGGCTACGGCGTGTTTAACTGGAACAGATACGACGAATTCGGCGGACTTATCGAAGCCGGATGGCGTTACGAGGGCGAATTCGCAAACGGATCGCCCGCAGGTTGCGTGGGCACGGTATATTTCAATCAGGCGGAAACGGGCGACGGCGTGTACTATTTCAAGGGCGA
Organism: Candidatus Neoclostridium sp.; assembly: GCA_051887715.1. Lineage (GTDB taxonomy): Bacteria > Bacillota > Clostridia > Christensenellales > Pumilibacteraceae > Neoclostridium. Next base: position 6,767 of record JBJFAC010000298.1, on the reverse strand, counting down.
AATGAGCGGCTTCCCCGAGGTCAAGCGCGATCAGATAGGCGAAGGCAAGATCGTGTATCGCGACGGAACGTATTATATCGGACAGATCAAGTACGACGCAAACGGCAACTGGTCGCGCGTCGGAAAAGGAACGATGTACTTTTTGAATTCTCTGGAGGGCAATCTCGTGGGCGTGCAGGACGGCTCGTCTCTCACGTATTACGTGGGCGAATTCGACGAGAGCAAGTCGGGCTGGATATTCGGCAACGGCGTGTTCTATCTGTCCAACTACGGCGCTCCCTCCGGCTATATCACGGGCTATTGGGGCGGCACGGCAAGGCTGGGCGACTACTTCGACGAGCAGAATCCGTGGTCAACGGATATGCTGCTTGAAAAATGGAAGCACACCAAGGAATACGAATACCGCAACAGAGTCAACCCTCCGGCAAGCTATAAGGACGTGGACGTTTTGTTCGTCGGCGACTCGTACTTCGACTTCTGGCGCGACAGCCGCGGCGGCGACACGGGCGGAAGCTACGCAGCAGATACTAAGGGCATAAACTGCGAAAACGTCGGCATCGGAGGAACGCGTTTCGATCAGTGGATAGACTATTTCGACGTTCTGATCAAGGGCTACAATCCCGAAAAAGTGGTAATTCATCTGGGTGTTAACGACCTTAACGTCGGAAAGAGCAAGGAAAAAACGTTGGACGATATGAAAAAGCTGACCGCGCTCATTCACGAACAGCTGCCCGAAACCTCGGTGTACGTCGTGACCTACGAGCCCAGCGCGGCTTTTGCAAACAGATGGAACGAAGTGGGAAAAGCGTATAACGCGGCGCTTAAGGATTACGCGGCAGGCGTGGACTATCTGACGGTTATCGACACGGCTGCGGAATTTACCGATCCCGCAACGGGAGGCGTCAAGTCGGGTTATAATTCTTCCGACGGACTGCACTTAAGCAACGGCTTGGGATACCCTGCGTTCTGGTCGGTAATAAAGAAAGCGATAGGATACTGAAAAAATTACGGCTTGGGCGCTCGGTCAAGCCGTATTGTGCTAAAAAGCGAAAACAGGAGCAATTATGAACGAAGCATATAAACCGAAATATCATTTTTCGCCCTCTCGCGGCTGGATAAACGATCCCAACGGGCTGGTCTATTTCCGTGGCGAATACCATATGTTTTATCAATATCACCCGAACCCCGACTGCGACGCGGTGGGAGCGTTCTGGGGACACGCGGTCAGCAAAGATCTGTTGCGCTGGAAAGAATTGCCGCCCGCGCTCGTACCGGGCGAGCCGTACGATAAAAACGGCTGCTGGTCGGGGACGGCGGTGGTTAAAAACGACAGACTTTACGTTTTATACACCGGGTATGCCGAAACGGAAAAAGGCGTGCGGCAAACTCAGTGCCTTGCCCGGAGCGACGACGGCGAGAATTTCGTCAAATACGAGGGTAACCCCGTAATAGGCTCGTCGCAGCTGCCAAAAGGCGCGTCAAAGGTCGATTTCCGCGATCCCGAAGCGTTTTGGGAGGACGGTGAGCTGTTCGTGCTGATCGGCTCTCACACGGACGGCGGCGTTCCGCAGTGCCTGCTGTATAAGACCGCGGATATGATCGAATACGAATACGTCGGCGTGGCGGCAAAGCGCAAAAATTGCGGCACGATGTGGGAGTGCCCCAACGTCGTCGGCTTCGGCGACGAGCGCGCGCTCATTTTATCGCCGCAATGGTTTCCGGCAAAGGGGAACAAATTCACCAACGTGTCGTCCACGGTGTACGGCGTGGGCAGATTCGATAAGGAAAGCGGCAAATTCCGTATGGGATCCCTGCGCGAGCTGGACGGCGGTTGCGATTTTTACGCCACCCGTTGTATTCAGTTGGACGAGCGCACGCCCGTTATGACCGCCTGGCTTCAGATGTGGGGCAGACGAATGATTCCGCTGGAGCTGGGACACGGTTGGAGCGGAGCAATTAGTTTGTCGCGCATTCTCGGCTTGAAAAACGGGAAAATAACGCAAAAGCCCGTGGACGCCGTTTACGACTGTTTAACGAACGGGGTGAAACTGAAAGAGACCTTTTGCGGAGAAAAACGGTTTAAGGGAGTTTGCGGCACCTGCGTCTACCTGGATATAACCGCGCGTTCCGCTTGCCAAAGCAGATTTTCCGTGCGTATTCTGGAAGGCGAGGGCAAGTACGCGCTGCTTACTTTCGATATGAAAAAGGGCGAGTGCACGTTTGACCGCACCAACGCCCTGTATCCGCTGGGCGGCAACGAATACGAATGCGAAAATTCCCGAAGCGGAGTGCGCACGGTGGAATTTTCCGGGAATAAAAAGCGACTGCGCGCCGAGATTTTTATCGATAAGAGCACGGTCGAAGTCTTTATAAACGACGGCGAGGCAACCACCTCGAATCTTGTTTTCAACGTGCCCGACTGCGGAGGAATAACCTTCGTTTCGGAGGGAGAAATAACGCTGTCGGTAAAAAAATACGACGTCGCGCCGTAAAAGACGGTAAAACTTATTCCAAAAGAAAATCGGTAGCGGACGAAAAGATGTCGTCCACCTTTCTGTCGCTCACCGAATAATAAACGATTTTTCCGTCGCGCTTGTATTTGACGAAACCGCCGCTTCGCAACGTTTTCAGCTGGTGCGACACCGTGGTTTGGTTTATACCCAGAAGCAACGAAATATCGCCTACGCACATAGGCGTAATGGACAGCGCGGACAGAATTTTAAGCCGCGTTCTGTCGCCGAGCACGGAAAAAAGGTCGGAAAGCCGCAAAAGCGAGTCGTCGCCGGGCATATACTTTTCCACTTTCATAGCGCTGACCGCGTCCAGCGTCAGGCTTTCGAGAACGGACTGATTCATCGGTATAACTCCTTAATAATAAATTTTCGTCCCCGCGCATACAATAAGCGTACGGGTGATTACGTGTACATTATAGCACGTTTGCGCCTGCGAAAAAGGTCGAATATTTGCTTTTGGAGGCGTTTTGCGGAGAATTATGAACGAAGAAAACATTTTCAAGCTATTGCTGATAATTCTGCTTTTGGGCAATAACTACGACAGGAGAGGGGAATGCGCCTCTCAATCGCTGTACGGCAGTATCAACGACGTGATCATACTCGCTCTGCTGTTGGGACTTACGAACGACTCGGCAAATTCGTCGTCCACAGCGGGAGAAACCTCTTTTTGACGAGACTCCCGTAATATGCGTTAATTTATGAACACATTACGAAAACTAATGCGTATTTTGTCTTTCGGCGGCAAAAAACGCAAAAATGAAGTTGACACTTAGCGACAAAAGTAGTATAATAATCGTATAAATGCGTTCGTTCGGTCGGACAGGCAGTTCGGGCGCGAAAAATAACTATAAGGAGAAAATAATGAAAAAGAGATTTGTTGTTTTGATCTGCGCGTTATGCGCCGTGATGGCGGCTTTCCCTGTTTTCGCCGCTTGCGGAGGAGACGATGGCAATAACGCTCCGTCGTACAGCGTTTCCTTCGAGCAGCCTTCGATGACGCTCGAAGTGGGCGAAACCAAAGACGTCGTTATTACTTTTTCGGGCGGAGACGTCGTTGCCGTCAAGGTAGAACCGGCTTCCGTTGCGTCGTATTCCGACGGAAAGATCACCGGATTGAAAGCGGGCACGGCAGTCGTAACCGCTACCGTCGGCGACAAGAGCGCCACTATGTCGCTTACCGTCACCGAAAAGCCGATTGAAAAAGTCAGCGTCACCGTCGGCGAAGACACACAGCTCGTGGCGATAGGAAGCTATCTGCCCAAGCCCATAACTCCCAAAAAGGAGGCTACCGTTGAAAAGGAATATACCTTTGACGGTTGGTATATCGTCGGAACGGACACCAAATGGGATTTTGCGACGGACACCGTTCAGGGCGAAATGACGTTGGAAGCGCGTTTCACCGAATCGCCGAGACTGTATTACGTTCAGGTCGGCACGGATTTCGTGGAAGGCTATTACGGTCAGCTGCTCGCAAAGCCCGCCGATCCCGTTAAAGAAGACGAGGGAGAAAAGGCGTTCGTATTCGACGGCTGGTACGTTAAAGGAACGGAGACTAAATGGAACTTCGAAACCGACGTGGTAACCGGCGGCGGCATCGTGCTCGAAGCGCGTTTCACGGAATCCGTAAAGCAGTACACCTACAGATTCGTGCTCGAATCCCAGCGTAAAGATTTTATGGGCGTAGAGTGCGCTCTGTTCGACGTCCGCGACGAGGACGTCACCGCAGTATTGGCGGAAGGAGATAAAACCACTCCGCTCGAGGTGAAGAACGGCGTCGTAACGCTCACCGCTCCGCGCGGCACGTACGAAGTGAGATTCACTTACAAGAACGGCGATCCGATAGTTAAAAAATGCTATCTGCAGTCGGACGGCGAAGCAAAAGTCAAGATCGAACAGCAATTAAAGATCGGCGGAAACGCAGGCGACCTCGCTTCGTTCGGCGATTACACCTATGAAAACGGAGTGCTTACAATAAGAAACAAAGCGGCGGTATACGTAGGCGGCGAACAGCCCACCGATACGCTTTATATGGAAGCAAACGTTCAATTCAAGAGCGGCGTGGGTAAAATGGCAGGCTTTATGCCGGCAGCCGAGCACAAGTCGCTTGAAGAGGAAGGCAAAAAGCTGGCGTTCTCGTACAGCGGCTCCAACAGACTGTACTATTCCGAATCCACCGCCTGGGGCGGAGAGGGCATCACCCCGTACGAGGCAATTATTTCCAATACCGCAGTACCGCTTACCAATCATAAGATGAGCGTTGCGCGCGTCGGCAACGAATACTACGTGTTCCTGCAGGATAAACTGTTCGCGTATTACGTAAGCGACAGCTTCGGCGCGGCAGACTTCGGCTTTATTTGCGCGCAGACCTTCGAGGCAGGCAGCGAAATAGAAATCGTGTTCAGCGACATCGCGTACACGACCAACGAAGAAAGCGTTAAAGCCATCGTTGAAAGGAACGGCGGCGACAAGAAGTTCTACAAGAACAACAAGAGCTATATCGGCGGATCCATTCAGTATCCCGCAGGAAATAAATACGCCTCCTTCGGCAGCAACTGGGCGCTCACCGGCGTAAACAGCGGCTTTATGACCAGGGAGACCTATATCTACGCAACCGGACAGATGGCAAGCGTTTACTATCAGGAAGCCGAATTCGAAATCGATAAAGGCTGGGTAGGACTGCTCGTCAACACGCTCGACGGACAGCCTTGCGACAATAAGGGCTGGTACGGCTACGGCGTTTATCACGATCCGAGCTGGGCAAGCTCCAAGGGCTCGCTCTATCTGCATCAGTACAAGACCAGCTGGGCTGAAGGAACTTATAAGAAAGATATCGATCTCGGCAGCGGCAACACCTACAAGATGGGAGTTGCGCGCATCAACAACCTGTATTACGTATTTATCAACGGCAATCTCGTGCTGGAAGAAACGTTAACCGTTCATTCCACCGCAAATAACAGCACGGCGCTCGCTTCCGACAATCCGTCGGGCTTCGGACTGTTCCGCGGCAGCAACTTCTACGGCAACGAGCTGTATTTTGCAAATTACGAATACACCACCGACGTCAGCGAAATAGCCAAGAAAGTCGGCGGCACGGCAACCGTAACCTTTGACGACAGCCTGACCATGACTCAGAACGGCAGAACGTTAACCAGCGGCGAAGTGCTCGTTCCCGGTATTCCGGTAACCGTAAGCTTCGTAATGCCTGAAGGTAAGGTAGTGAAGAGCTACAGCCTCACCCGCGACGGCAAGAACGTGGATCTCACCGTTTCCGGCACCGATCTCGTGTTCACTCCGTCCACGAGCGGCTCGTACGTCGCAACCGCTTCGTACACCGACGCAGGCACGGCAACGCTCCACCTCACCGTCAAGCCCGTACAGCGTAAAGCAGGCGACAACTTCTACTCGCTGTACGATATGAATATCGACTACACCAAAGTCAACGTGTCCGTTCTCAACTTCACCACGGCGAAAGAGCAGACCTTCAATATGTCGGCTGAAAGCCAGAACCTGACGGTTAACAGCGGCTATTGCAAGATCACGGTGACTTATAACGGAATAGTTTACTCCGAATACGTAACCGTAGACGCGAACGGCACTACCGAATACGTCGGCTTCGTTTCCGACGCATACCTCGGCGGCAAGATCACCAACTCCACCGGCGAGCACCTCTCGTTCGATAAAGCCAACGTCGGCGCAACGTCCGGCTCCAACTGGTCGCTCGTAGACGGCAGACGCGATACCGTGCGCGTAACCAACTACACGTACGCTTATCAGAACGGCGTGACCGGTAATAAGTATTACGTAGAAGGAACGTTCGACAGTAACTTAAAGCTTTCTATCGGCAGTAACTTCGGCGGACTGCTGGTAAGCCACGGTTCAAAGGACTTAAACGGCGACGGAGACGCGAAGTTTGAAGTCACGATTATGGGACAGGGCATTTTCGCAATATATATGCCTATCGGCTGGAGCGCTGCAAACGTCTTCTCCATCGGTAACTACGCGGATAAAGTGGGCAACTACGATCCTTCCGCAGTCCGTTTGGGAGTTCTCCGCGACGGAATCAATTACTACTTCTTCGTCAACGACGTATATATCGCTTCGTACGTACTGCCCCAGATCACTTTTGCGGAAAGCGGTATAGGCGTAGTTGCTAACGCAGGCGTAGACGTCACTATCTCCAACTTCAACTATACCAAGAGCGAAGAATTTATAACCGCGCTTAAGGCCACCGTTCCGCAGGAAGACAAGAAGATC
>JBJFAC010000297.1:0-9722 GCA_051887715.1 Candidatus Neoclostridium sp. | reverse complement strand
GTTCGTTGCCGTTTGCCGCGCGTTTCGCTCCGTATTCGGTGGTCGCCGCGCCGTTACAGTACTCCACCCAGTCCGCCGCCGCATCCGATTCTCCCAAACCCGTGTTGACGACGATATACGGCTCCGCTCCGATATAACGGCACATTGCGATAAATTCGTCCGTACCCATATCGTTGGGCTCGATTATGCTGTAAAAGCCCTTCTGAATGATGTTTATCCTGTCCGACGCAGCCATTGCGCTTTCGGAAGAAAACGAGCTCGGCTCGCCGGCGTAGTGGAGATTGCGCTTGCTTTCCCTTCGGTCGCGATCGCCTATTCCGTCCGTCCAGTCGTAGCCCGACACGAAGTTGCCGCCCGGCCAGCGATAAACGGTGCCGCCCATATCCTTAAGAATATCCAGAGTGTCCTTGCGCATACCGCAGACGTTGTCGGCAGGCATAAGCGACAGACTGTCCATAGTGACCTCGCCCGCAGTGCACTCGAAAATAATTTCGGCGTTTTTGTCGGCGCCGAGCGCGAAACGGAATTCGTACTTATTAAACTCCGTGCCCGTCACGTCGATATTTTCCGACTTTTCACCGCTTTTGGTCTTTGCCGTCACTTTTACCGTGGCTGTCGACGGAGAAAAAGCGTTTATATATCCGCAGTACTCCGCGTCGTCCGTGCTGATCTTCTGACGGACGGAACCGCCCTCTTTAAGCGTGGCGGCGTGCGCTCCCGACAGCGTTTTCTGCGTCGTGGCAAACGCTTTTTCGGCGTCGGAAACCGTCCAGGGCGACGCAAAGTCGCCGAAAGGCAGATAGAATTTGCGGTCGATTATCATCTCCGACCAGATTCCGTTGTATATACAGCCGGGAATATGCTCGATGAACTGTCCGTAAATAAAGGGCGAAACGTCCGTCGCCTGCGACGGATCCAATCCGACTTCCACGGTAAGCGTTTTATCGAACTGCTCGCCCGCCTGCTCTTCGGAAGGCGCGCACGCGGAAAAAGCCGCCGTCGCCGCCAGAATAAAGCACGATAAACAGATGATGATTTTTTTCACTTGCACCTCCCTGCGACAATCCTTATTTGCCGCACACGACCGAGCGTATTTTTTCCGCGTCTATTTTCGGCGTTCTGTCCGCATAACACAAGCCGTTGGTCTCCTGCTCGACGTCGGTTATCTGCGTGTAGCAGAAGCCCGCAAGATAGTCGATCGAATAAATCGCCTCGAAAATGGCTTTAAGCCGAGTGAAAAACGCTTGCTTGTCACGGGCTTTGTCGCCGTAACCCCAGCCCTCGCTTTCGTCGATGGCTATGCCGCCGAATTCGCTTATTATTACCGGCTGACCGCGATATGCGTAACCGTCGGCGTACGCGTAGCCGAACGTGTTGATTATAAGTCTGTTCCCGACCACCGCGTCTTTGTCGGCGTAGTCGGAGGCAAACGCGCGGGCGTTCTGATTGTATTCGTGAAGAGTGGTCAGGTCTCCGTCCAAAATATGCCAGCCGTCGTTGCTTATTATAAAGCGGGTGCCGTCCGCCTCGCGCGCCTTTTCGCACACTTTTTCGACGTAGCGCTGAGTGTCGGCGTCGTTTCTTACGTGCGGAACGCCCCAGGATTCGTTGAATATCACCCAGGCTATTATTGACGGGTGCGAGGACAGTTGCCGGATTATCAGCGGACAATCGCGTAGCATTTCGGCTTGCGCTTCCAGGGAATCCTCGTAGTTGCTGGGCATTTCTCCCCATACGTACAAGCCGAGAAGATCGCAAAAGTAGTAAAACAGAGCGCATTCGGTTTTCTGATGCATACGAACGCCGTTGAAGCCCAGGCTTTTGATAAGCTCCGCCTCTTTATACAACGCCGCTTTATCCGGAGCAGTCATGCCGCCGCCTCGCCAATAGCCCTGTTCGAGCACCATTTTCAAATAGGTCTTTTCGCCGTTTACAAGCACTTTTCCGTTCTGCGCGCTAAGACTGCGTATGCCGAAATAGCTGAAAACCACGTCGTCCTCCGAGGCGATCTCCACGCGGTAAAGCGTGGGAGAGCGGTCGCTCCACAGCGCGGGACTGCCCACGTTAACGCAAAAGTCGGCGACGCCGTTTTCGGAAACGCAAGCCGCGCTTGCAACCGTTTTGCCGCTTAAACGCACGATCGCGCTCACTTTTTGCGACAAAAGCGAGGTTTTTACCGTAAAGCGCACGTTTCCGTCCTCATTGGGCGAAATCGAAAGACTTTCGACGTAATTCGCGCCGGCGTATTCCAGCCATACGTCCTGCCATATTCCCGTGGTCTGAACGTACCAGCATTCGTACGACTGCTCCAGCGCGCGCTGTTTGCCGCGAAGCTGAGCTTTTGACAAGCTGTCGTACGCAACGACGCGAACGCTGTTAACGCCCGCCCTGACGAGCTTGGTTATATCCAGATAAAACGAGGTGTAGCCGCCGACGTGTCCGCCTGCGTACGCTCCGTTTATCCACACTTCACAGCGGTAGTCCACTGCGGCAAAGTGCATAAGAACGCTGCCCGAAAAGGGTTTTACTTCAAAGTCGCGGCAGTAGCGCACCTCCCTTGCCGGTTTTTCGATTGCCACGCCGCTGTACTCGGTTTCGTAGCTGAAAGGCACGTTTATTTCTCTCTTGCCCTCCGGCATACCGTCGCCGGGCGCAAACTCGAACTCCCATTTTCCGCACAACGATTGACAGTCGGGGCGCTCGAAGGTCGGATCGGGATGCATATTTTCAAAATTGGTTTTAATATCGTTCATTCTTCCGTTTTCGTTTCACTTGCGTGACAACGCCTTATTTATCGTCTTTTTTCATCGTTACGACGCACAAAATTATCACTACCGCGCTTACAGCCACGGAAAAGACCGACGCCCAGAAAGCCGCCGAGCCTCTTTCCGTGATAAACAGGCAGATCACGCCGAGAGCGGCAAACACCGCCGCAATTCGCATTATTATAGCCTTGATTCCGTTAGTCATATTTCACCTTGCAGCATTTTACCGTAACGCCGTCAATATATCTGCATTCGACGTTCTTTTCGCATTGCCCGTCGGCGTACAGGCAACGCGGAGCGAAAGCGCAACCTGCCGGTCGGTGCTCTATATCCGTAAGCTCGAAGCTTTTCAGCGGCAACGGTTCGTCCGTATTCGCCATGGGATCGGGCGACGGCACGGCCTTTATCAGCGCCTGCGTGTACGGATGTCGGGGATGGCTGAGCACCTGCTCCAGATCGCCCTCCTCCACTATCTCGCCCAGGTACATTACGCACATTCTGCCGTTTCTTGCAATAAACCGCGCCGTGGAAAGGTCGTGAGTTATATACAGAAAGGACACGCCCAGCCGTTGATTGAGCGAGCTCATCAGGTTGAGAAGCGACAGCCTCAGCGACACGTCTATCATCGAAACCGGCTCGTCCGCCACGATTAGCTCGGGATCGAGCGACAGGGCGCGCGCCATCAATATTCTTTGGCGCTGACCGCCCGAAAGCTGATGCGGATATTTGTTTAAGTACTGCGCCGTCGGAGTAAGTCCGATCAGGTCCATCAGATATTCTATTCTCTGATCGATCTGCGGCTTTTTCCAGTCGCGGTGATGCGTTTTTATCGGCGCGTATAAACTTTGATATATCGTGTTTACGGGATTTAAAGCGGCGTAGCTGTCCTGCTGAATAAACTGCACCTTGCGGAACGAACGGATGTCCTTGTCGAAAACTCCGACGGTGCTCTTTCCCTCGAAAAATATTTTGCCGCTCGAAGGTCGGGTTATGCCGGTTATCACACGCCCGAGCGACGTTTTTCCGCATCCCGACTCGCCCACTACGGCGATTATTTCGCCCTTGTACACGGTCAGATTGACGTCTTTAAGCACGTGCACTCTTCTGCCCTTATCGAACAGAGCCGTTTTTTTATCAAAAGTGAGGTTGACGTTTTCCAGACGTATCAGCTCCTCTTTATTTTCGCGGCATTCCGTCATACTCGTCCTCCTTCTTCGTACTTAAAACAGCGTATTTGTCTGTCTTCAAGCGAGTACAGCCCGGGGCGCTTTTCAAGACAGCGCTTTTCGCACTGCTCGCACCTGGGCGAAAACACGCAGCCCTCCGGCAGATTGTTAAGATCGGGCGGCGAGCCTTGTATGGAGCGCATACCGCTAAGGTCGCCGTTTAACGACGGAATAGCGCCCACCAGTCCGCTCGTGTACGGGTGTTTTTTTTTGCCGAGTATCGCGTATTTATCGCCGTACTCCATTACTAAGCCCGAATACATAACGCAAACGTAGTCGGCAAACTTCGCCACCACGCTTATATCGTGCGTGAGCAGCAGCATAGATATGCCCGTTTCCCTGTTTATTTTCTTTAACAGTCGGAATATGTAGTCCTGCGTTATTACGTCCAAAGCCGTGGTCGGCTCGTCGAATATGATGAGCTGAGGATCGAAAAGCAACGCAAACGCTATCATAATACGCTGTTTCATACCGCCGGAAAGCTCGTGCGGATACGCCTTTAAGCATCTGTCCTCGTCCAGCCGGACGTAGCCGAGCAGCTTGCGCGTTTTTTCCACTATCTCCGCTTTATTCGCCTTCGGAAAATGCTCCTTGTACGTTTCGATAAAGGACTGCTCCACCGTCATTATCGGGTTGAGCGCGCTTTGCGCCGCCTGAAACACCATCGACGTCTTTTCCCACACGAACGAGCGCGTTTGTTTTTCACTTAGCGCCGTTACGTCTGTTATCTCGCCGCTTCGGTCGGAAAAGTAAATTTTTCCTTCCGCCACTCTTCCCGGAGAGGATATGCAGTGCATTACAGACGAAGCCAGCGTGGTTTTACCGCTGCCGCTCTCGCCCACGAGCGCGGTTATTTTGCCGCGTTTTATACCGAGCGTCGCGTCGGAAACCGCCCTCAGCGTGTACTCTCTCAGAGGATAGTCGATGCAAACGCCCTGAAATTCCAAAATGTCGTTAATCGGATCGCGCATATTTCACCTCGCTAACCTATACGGAGACGCGGATTAAGCACGTCGTCCAGTCCGCCCGAAAACAGCATTGCGCCCGCCTGGAACAATACGATCGCCGCGAGCGGAAATAAAAGCATTCTCACCGCGTCGGGATTCATAAGCCCCTGATTGCGCGCGACGTCTATCATACTCGCCCAGTTGGTGGGATCGTACGCCGCAAGTCCGAGCAGCATTATGCCCACGCTGCCGGTAATCGCGTTTTTCATTATCAATATAAAGTTGGTAAGGATATAAGACGAGATGTTGGGCATGAGCTCGCGGAACACGACGTGCATTCGCGACATTCCCATTACCGAGCATATCTGAATGAAATCCCGCTCTTTAAGCGACAGTATCTGCGAGCGCACCGCTCTGCACAGCCCCGCCCAGCCCCAAGCCGATAAAACGCGCGCAAACGAAAACGGATCGGTTATCGTGAACAGCGCCGCAAGTATCATAAGCACGGGAAAACTGGGAATGGTGAGCACTATGTTCGTGACGAACATTATCGCCTTGTCCGCCCAGCCGCCGAGATACCCCGAAAGTATACCGAAAAACACGCCTATTATCACCGTGATCACGGCCGTAAGAAGCGCGATCAGCATCATATTGCGCGAGCCGCTTATCAGCATCGTGAACACGTCTCTGCCGAGGTGGTCGGTGCCGAAGGGATGCGCAAGCGAGGAGTGCGCGTATTTGTTAGAGCTGTCCATCTGCCCGGTGTACGGGAAAATTATCGGTCCGAATACAGCCATAATAAAGTAGACCGCAAGTATTATCAGTCCGACGGTGCATTTGGCGTTTTTGAACATATATTTAAGTCTGCTTATCATTGCCGTTTCACCCTCGGATCGAACAGCGGATAAACGTAGTCCACGAGCAGATTGACGAGAATTATCACTATGCTCGAAAACAGCAGTATTCCCTGAACGATAAACCAGTCCTTAGTGTTTATTGCCTCCGACAAAGCCTGCCCTATGCCGGGATAGTTGAATATGTTCTCCATAAGAGGAGAACCGCCGAACAGCGCCGCAAACGAGCCTGCCACTCCGGTAATGAGCGGAAGCATTGCGTTGCGCTTTAAGTACCTGCCCGAAATCGTGCCGGGACTGAGACCGCGCGCTTTGGCGGCGGTAACGTAGTCTTCGCCCAATACGCCCACGGTACTGCTGCGCATCATTATCATCCACACGCCCGTCTGCGAGATCGTATACGCCGTTATCGGTAAAAACGCGTAATACAGCACGCTTCCGATGAACTTGAGATTAAAGCCCGGCGTGCACTCGAACACGTCGTAATTACCCATTTCCGGGAACCATTGCAGTCTGAACGCAAACAGCGAAACGAGAAGCAGTCCGATAAGATAATCGGGTACGGAGCTGGAAACGACGATATAGGTCGTGCCCACGCCGTCCAGCACTCCGCTACGCTTTTTTGCCATTTTCGCGCCCAGCCACGTACCGATGGTAAAACTGAGAAGCAGCGCTATGCTGGAGATCAGCAAAGTCCACGGAAGGCGCTCGGCTATTATGGACACGGTGGTAACTTCGGCTACGCGTATCGATCTGCCGAAATCTCCCCTGAAAAGCGCGCCCGCGTATTTGAAAAACGCCGCGAACACGTTCTCGTTCGGATCGTAATTCAGCTGCGACGTGGCAAGCCTGTACGCCTCTTCGTAGCTTATATTGCGCTGTCCCATAAGAGTCAGCGCGTATTCGCGCACGGGATCGCCCGGCATAAGACGCAATAAAAAGAATACTATTATGGTCGAGACGGCAAGCGTCAACAGCGCTATCAGCAATTTTATGAAAACCTGCCTGTACTTGTAAAGGAACGTAGCCGTCCCCTTGAATGCCGCCGTGAAAAAGCCGGAAATTCCGCCCGATCCGGTTTGTCTGTTTTCGTTTTTCATCGGTTATCTCACAGTGTACGTTCCGGAGGTAAATACCCACGCTCCGGCGAAATACAAATTGGTTTTTGCAACGGCGTAGTAGTCGTCGCTTCCCACTTCGGGCAAATAGGTCACGTCTCTGTTCTTGCTCCAGTACTGCTCGAGCGGCACTCCGCCCACTTTGCTGACGTTGATAAAACTTCCGGTGACGTTTTGGAAGAACTGAACGCCGAGATTTGCCTCGGATATACCGGTCACGTACGACGAAACCATATTTTCCAGATCTTCGCCCGACTGCGAATAGAACGAGTTCATTTTATCGGCGTAGGCGAACGTTTTGCCCGTTTTAAGATCGGTTATCGGCAATGTCAAGCCGTTTTGCAGTTGTATTACTTCGTAGGTTTTGGGGTACCTGTCCAACTGACAGACGTAGCTCATATAGTTCTGAAAGTGTTCCAGCGAGCCGGACGGGAAAGAGGACGTGGGGTTGAGATCGGTCCAATGTACCGAGAAATCGTATTCGCTGCCCACCGCCGACGCCGCGTCGAACCACGCAAGCTGAGCGGATTTTTTGAGCACTACCTCTATTCCGTACACCTCCAACATAGCCTGTACCGTCTCCGCAACGGCGCAGTGTATAACGTTACCCGCGTCTACGCCCAAAGTCAGCGACGCACGCTGTCCGCTTGGGAAATACCACTTTTTGTCTTTGTAGGTCCAGCCGGCTTCACGCAGCAGTTGACTTGCTTTCTTTTCGTCGAATCCGTACTGCTTAAGCGCGTCGAAATGCTCCTTGCTCATATACGTTCTCGCCTCGGTCTCGCACATTCCGAGCAAGGCGTATTTTGAAGTCAGCGCATACGGATTTGCGGCGTTTTTGATCTCTTCCCTGTCGAAAATGTATTGGAACGCCTCGCGCGTTTTATCCGTCCACACGCCTCTCTTCATATTGAAAAGCAAGCCGATCGCGCCCGGATCGTACATCTTCAGGTGAGCCAGCTTTCCGTTGCTGTCCAGAATACTGCGCAGACTGTCGTAGGGAATAACGCCGTCCATATAGTCGATTTTGTCGTTAGCGATAAGACCGTACGTCTGGTTCACGTCGTTGGAGGAATACGCGTTGATCGTGTCGAACGCAAGCTTATCCGCCGCCCAATGATAAGTATTCTTTACCAGTTGAACCTGCGTCGGGCTCTGTACCTTCAAGGTATACGGTCCGGTAGCCACGAACCAGGCGGGATTATAGTCCTTATACGCGCGGTAGTTGGCGTCAAGCAACGCAAGCGTTTCGGGATCGGACGCGCGGTTGTACGCTCCGAACCAGTCGGGATTGGTGTTCAGCGGGCTGGACGAAACCAGTCTGTCGGCAAGGTCGACGAACTGCTTAAACTCCGAATATTTGCACGTTCCCTGCCTGTCCTGCGCGATAAGCAGATTGCGCACGCTCTCCACGGGCAGCTTTTGAGGGTTCCAGGTGATTTTTACCTCGTGATCGTCAACCTCCTCTATGTCGAGCATATAGTTGGTTGCGGTCGTGTGATTGATATGATAAAAAGCCAGCACGTCCTCTGCCAGAAAATCTTCGCCGTTTTGCCACTTCGCGTTCTGCTTTATCTTTATATTAGTGTAATAGTTGCCGTCCTGCTCGTAGTGAACGGGCATACCCTCCGCAAGCTCGCAATCGATCTCGCCCGTGGAGCGCACTATTCTGTATAGTCCCTCCACCATAAAGTATTGCAGACTGCCCATTGCCGAACCGCTGTAAAAATGATTGCGTATTCCGCTCTTTTCCCACGAAGTGACTATGCGAAAAGCCCTGTCGTTCGTGCTCGTGGCTCCGCATCCCGTCAGTCCGATACAACAAAAGAATGCGGCGACGCTGCAAGCGATTGCGGCAATCATCCTTTTCACTTTCCGCTTCATATCTAACCTCCCGTTTTCCTCGCACGTATTGCGCAACGTTTTCTCTTTTTTGTTTTATTATACACTATATACTACTACAAGTCAATACATAATTATTGGATTTTTTTGGGCTTTTACTACCGATTATTCGGGAGTAAATAGCCGTTTTTCTTTTGATTTTCTTCACCGGACGTTCCGCATTCTCTCTACACGGCGTAAAGAGCGTTTATTTCCGCGCTTTTTGTTTTGAAACGATAAAGCGCGGCGACTTTTACTCTGCCGCGTTTTTTTTGCGGTCGGCAAATAAAAAACAACCGCTCCAAAACGGAACGATTGCTTTTCTTGCGCTTATGCCCGGTTATAAACGGGACTGCACGTCCGCGTGGGTGTCGAACGTATTATTTCAGTCTTTTCCCGTCCGAGAACGCCTGCCCTACTTTTTCTCCGTAGCTCCAATATGCGTGAGTTGCGCCGTCGTAAATAACGGGATCGAGCTTTTTTGCGTCGATCTTTCCGCTTTCGCCGAGAACGCTCTCGTCCGCGGAAACGTTGACTATATTGCCCACGCATATTCCGTCCTCGTTGAATTTCAAAAGCTTGCACTCCACCGTCACGGGCAGTTCCTCTATGACGGGAGCGTTAACGAATTCGCTTTTACGGGCGTGAAAGCCTGCGCGGGCAAACTTATCGGGAACGTCGTTTGCCGAAACTATACCGACGTAGTCGCAGGACGCGACCGTCTTTCGCGTGGCAAAGCTGAGCGTGAACGCGCCCGTTTTTTTGATGTTTTCCGTGGTCTTGTGGTCGTCCGAAATGCAGATCATGACCTGATCGGTGTCGTAAACGCCGCCCCAAGCCGCGTTCATTGCGTTTGGCGCTCCGTCTTCGTCATACGTGCCGACGATCAGCACGGGCATGGGATAAAGCCAGGTTTTTGCTCCGAAATTTT
>JBJFAC010000296.1:0-9779 GCA_051887715.1 Candidatus Neoclostridium sp. | reverse complement strand
TTTGCGAATTTTTCTATCAACTCTTCGTTGAGGCTTTCTATGCCCAGACCGGGACTGTCGGGAACTTTCATAAAGCCGTTCGTTATTTGTATTTTCGGGTTTACCAGGTCAAACCATTCGGGGTGATCTACAGAGTGGAATTCAACGGCAAGCACGTTTTTAAGCGCCGCGGCGGCGTGCACTGCAGCCATAAAGCCGATCGGGCTTTCCGCCATATGAACGGCAAGCGCCGCTCCGTACTTTTCGCACAGCTCGCCCACCTTCTTCATTTCTCCGAAGCCGCCCACGGTCAACAGATCGGGGTGCACTACGTTTACGCCGGCTTGCAATACTTTTTCAAAGTTCTCCGCAAGAAATACGTCCTCGCCCGTGCAGAGCGGAACGCAGGAATTTGCCGCAAACTTTCTTAAATGCTCGGTCTGTTGCCACGGCGCGAGATCCTCCATCCAGGCGATATTGTACTTTTCCATACGTTTTGCAAAGCGTATCGCGTCCTCTATCGCCACGTGACCGAAATGATCCACGGCAAGCGGCACCTCGTAGCCTATTACTTCGCGCACCTCGCGCACGTAATTTTCCAGGTAGTCCATACCCTTTTCGGTGAGGTGTATGCCGGTTGCAAAATGCGGTACGGTGAATATCTGATAATTTTTGCCGAACATCAGCGACTTGTCTATCGAACCCGACTGGTGACAGATCGCCTTCATATTGTACTTTTTGTAGTCCTCGATCAAGCCGAGCGGCGCGTTTAACGTGCCGGGCTCGTCGTACAACAGCTCGATGCCCAGATCCATTTTAAGATAAGTAAAGCCCTGCTCCATTCTTTTTTTAAGCGCAAGCCCCATATCCTTTCCCGTGTGCTTTCCGTCTACGTCCGTATCGCAGTACACGCGCACTTCGTCGCGCCATTTGCCGCCCAAAAGCTGATAGACGGGCACGCCGTAGTACTTTCCTATCACGTCGTACAGCGCGATTTCCACTCCCGAAACTCCTCCGCCCTGACGCGAATGTCCGCCGAACTGCTTTATTCTGTTAAACAGCTTTTCGACGTTCAGAGGATTCTCTCCGATAAGGCGCGATTTCAACAGCTTTGCGTACGTGGCGCTCGACGCGTCGCGCACTTCGCCGTAGCCCACTATACCGGCGTTCGTGTACAGCTTTAATAGTATCATGTGCTTGGGCAAGCCGTCTATGTCGGCAATGCGCAGATCGGTTATTTTAAGATCGCTCGCTTTGACTTTTTCGTTCATTTTACTCTCCTTTTGCTTGCAAAATACGACCGTTGGGTGTATAATACCCACGTATGCAATTATTATACAACATCGGGTGCGCTTAATCAACAACTTTATTCCGAAATTTGCAAACAATATTCCGCTTTAAGGAGGTAACGAGGTGACGATAGCCGAACTGAAAGACAAATACGGCAACGTGGTTTTCCGCATTTTCACTTCTTGCGCAGAATGCCGCAAGGGGCAATACCGTATGCACAGGCATACGCAGTACGAGATCGGGCTAATCGAAAGCGGTTGCGGCTTTTACGATACCGAACACGGAAAGGAAAGCATTGCTACCGGCGACGTATTTACGTTTTCGGCAAACGAATATCACTGCATTACCGATATTTTTCCGTGCGACGGCGAGAACGGTATGCGTATACTAAACCTTCATTTCCTACCGGCTTTCGTCGCGGACGAATACGGAGAAAAAGGCAAGCGGTTTATGCGCGTGTTCACCGACAGAAATGCCGATTTTCATAATAAACTTGACGAAAATAACAAATTTTTGGGCGAAATTCAAAAATTGTTGCTGGATATTAAAAACGAATGCGAGAATAAACTGCCCTGCTTCGAGGTGGTCGTCCGCGGACTTTTGTGCTCGCTTTTAGTGCGGCTATACCGCGATTTCGGACTGTGCGAGCAACGCGACGACGCCGAAAAACGCGCGAATATTCATCTCGGTCCGATCATGCGCGCGGCGGCTTACATAAACGAGCATTACACGGAAAACGTCGCCTTGTCCGACGTTCTCGCATGCGCAAACCTGAGCAAAACCACCTTCGCCGCGGCTTTTCACGAAATTTTCGATATGACAGCCTGGGACTACGTTAATATAAAGCGCATAGAAAAAGCCCTGGAGCTGCTGAAAAACACCGACGAAACCGTGCTGTCCGTGGCGGCGGCGTGCGGATACAATAATACGGCGAACTTTAACAGAATCTTTAAAAAAATTACCGGACTGACGCCCGGACAATACCGCAAAAGCAAAGTTTGACCGTTTTTTCGACTACTTTAAGGATACGTTTTTATGTTTACAATCTCTTTGATCAACGTTCTGGTTACATTGTGCTACGCTCTGCCCGGCTTTTTACTGGGTAAACTTAAAAAAGCGGACGGAAGTCACCTGTCCACCCTTTCCGCAGTGCTGATATACGTCTGCTCGCCGTGCATGATCGTCGGCGCGACCTGGGGCGAACGCCCGACGGCGGACAGTCTGCTTTCAATGGGCTTGTTCTTCGTTATAGTTTTGTTTCTGCAAGCCGCTTTTATGGGTATTCTGTTTCTTATTTTCCGCAAGAAATTCAACGAGAGCAAATACCGAATATTTACCGTCGCTTCGGTCATGGGCAACTGCGGCTTTTTCGGTCTGCCGATAATTAAGGCGCTGTTCCCGAATAACACGGTGGCAATGAGCTACTCGTGCATAGCCAGCGTGGCTCTCAACATTCTGGCGTTCACCGTGGGCATATTCTGCGTGACGGGCGACAAACGCAAGGTAAGTCTCTTAAAGGGCGTTCTCAATCCCAACACGATAGGGCTTGCCGTGGGACTTTTGTGCGGCTACTTTAACGTGCGCGCGCTTATCCCCTCCGCGTTCGTGTCCGCCGTCGAGCTCGTGGGCAGCTCGTCCACTCCGATATGTATGATAATACTCGGCGTAAGGCTTGCGTGCGTGCCGTTCGGAAAGCTTTTTTGCCGCCCGTTCGTCTACCTGACCTGCTTTACGAAGCTGATCGTGTTTCCTCTGTTCTGCTACGCCGCGGTGTACTTTTTGCCGCTTGACGCGATTTTCAAGGCAAGCGTGCTGGTGCTTACCGCCGTGCCGTGCGCCTCGCTCATTCTCAATCTTGCCGAGCTTTTCGACGGCGATCGCGAGCTTTCCGCAAACAGCGTGCTGTTGTCCACGCTGATGTGCTTTATTACGATACCCCTTCTCACTCTATTGGTGCAATAATCGCCTTAAAAAAGCGCGCCGAGCCGCGGTTCTGCTTTCGGCGCCGTTCTATTTTATTAATACGCAAGTATGAAAAAATACGCAAGTCGACGTGACCTGCGTATTTTGTTTGTCGATTGAATTATCTCTTGGAGAACTGAGGAGCGCGACGTGCTTTCTTCAAGCCGTACTTCTTTCTTTCCTTCATTCTCGGATCGCGAGTGAGGAAGCCTGCCTTCTTGAGTTCTGCCTTGTAGCCTGCGTCTGCTTCGACGAGAGCGCGTGCGATACCGTGGCGGATCGCTCCTGCCTGACCGGTGAAGCCGCCGCCGCATACGTTGACGTATACGTCGAACTTATCTGCCGCATTAACGAGATTCAAAGGCTGATTGACAATGTATTTCATAGTGTCGAGACCGAAATACTCGTCGAGAGTGCGCTTATTTACGACAACGGAGCCGCTGCCGGGAACGAGACGAACGCGGGCAACCGCTTTTTTACGTCTGCCGGTTCCCCAATATTGCAATTTTTTCTTCATAGCGGATTTTGCTGCCATATTAGTTGTACCTCTTTACCAGATTGAGCACTTCGGGCTTCTGCGCTGCGTGCTCGTGTTCCGCACCCTTGTAGATGCGCACTTTAGTAAGCATTTTTCTTCCCAGGCTGTTTTTGGGGAGCATTCCTTTGATAGCGAGATAAAGCGCTTCGTCGCTCTTTTCAGCCATCATCTTCTTGTACTGGATCGCTTTTAAGCCGCCCATATAGCCGGTGTGATATCTATAGTACTTCTTTTCAAGCTTCTTGCCGGTAAGGTACATCTTATCGGTGTTGATAACGATAACGAAATCTCCTGCGTCGACGTTGGGAGTAAAGGTAGGCTTGTTTTTGCCTCTTAATACGGCGGCAACCTGGCTTGCGACTCTGCCGAGGGGCATATCGCTTGCGTCTACCAAATACCACTTACGCTCGATATTGCTTTCGTTAGCCATAAATGTTTTCATGGTATTAACCTCATATTTAGTTATTGGCGCAGACCGCCGAAATTTCACGCTGACGACGTTCCACTGCTATCGGAAGGGCGCTTCTTCGCCGCACAAAGGGCTAGTTTGCACGCAAAAACCACGCACTCACACGAATGCCCTAATATTTTACTACATAAGGCAATTAATGTCAAGCAAATAAACGCAAAAAACGTTTGTTTTTTGGACTTTTTTCACTTTTTTGCTCGTTTTCTCCGCTTATACCTCCGTTTGTTCTCATAATACGGTCAAGCTTTGAAAAAGCCGCTCTTACTTTTTTGCGGGGCATTTACTTCTTTTCTTTTAAAACGCAAAAGCGGCGCTTCCTTTTAACGAAACGCCGCCCGTTAGTTATTCTGTCTTATTCTTCCGATTCGTCAGTAGTTTCCGTTTCGGTCGCTTCTCCCGTTACGGTTGCCGCGGTGTTCTTTTTGGAGAAAAGAATTATCGCGATCGCAACGATTGCCAAAGCGGCTACTATTGCGATGGTCCAACCGACTGCCGCGTTGCATCCCGCTTTTTCTTCGGCGCTTGCAACGGAAATTTCGTACGTATCGACCTTGCCCTTGTAGGTTACGGTAACGGTGACCGCGTCGGCAACTGCGGAAGTATCGAAGCCGCTGATCATATCCGAGGTAACTGCGACGTTCTCCTCGATAACGGTATCGTTTCCGTCCTCGTCCACGTAGGTATACGCGGTGAGCGTCAGTCCGCTTACGTCCACGCTGTCGCCCTTACGGTACGCAAGCTTTGCCTTATCGGTGTTGAGCACGATTCTGCCGACGTTGGACTTGATTTCGCTTTCCAGCTTTGCGCCCACGAAGAAGGCGTCGTTATTGCCCTCGAGCCCGTCGAGGTCGTAGAACAGAGTGTAACCGTCGAAGTCGTCGACGTTGCCGAAGAATACGAGGTAATCCGCCTGAATATCGGTCATGAACGTAGCCTCGGTGACGTTTGCGTAAATAACCGCGTCGTCTTCGCCGTTGAGACCGACGGAGTGCAACTTGGTTGCGCTGTCCTCGGTTGCGACGTAGAACAGTTTATCGGTGGTGTTGTTGACGTATTTTGCGCCCGAAACGCTTGCAAGCGTTTTAACGCTGCCGTCGGGAGCGTACAAAGTGAGGTCGTTGTTGGAGGAAGTGGTTGCGTTTGCCGCAGTCAGAAGTACGTATACGGCGTTGCTGTTCACTCCGATGCCGGGAACGAAACAGTTGATCGCGGTTGCGGAACCGATTGCCGAGGAGGACAAAACCGTCTGGTCCTTGTCGAACGCTCCGCCGTAGGTTTCTTCGCCGTGCAGAGCCTTGAAGGATTCGCTTCCGTCAAGGAAATAGTTGTACATATCGGTTGCGCGGATCTCGGATATTCCGCCGACGGTGATCTTATAGAGCACCATTCCGCCCTGTACGTCCAGAAGAGTTGCGTCTCCGCCTTCGTTGAATATCTTGTTCTCGCTTCCGTCGGGACGGACGAAGGACATCAGTTTATCGGAACGGTAATTCTCGATGTCGCTGCCGTTGGAGCCGTAGTAAATAAAGTCGTACACGGTGTCGGTGGGAATATTGTAGTAGTATTCGCTCTTGACGGGCATAATTACTTCAGTAACGTTTTCCGCAATAGCGTTCTTTTCGGTAATAGCGCCGGTTTTTTCGTCGATAAGCGCGCTCATAAGAGTGTCGCTGTCGCCGGTTTCGACGTAGTTGAGATAAATCTTGTTGTTGTAGCAATAGAATCCGTACGCCTTATCCTTGTTTGCGGTTTCGCTGGTGAGCAGCTTCTGCGTTTCGCCGGTTGCAAGGCATACGCGGAAAAATTCGTTGTAATCCGCCATGCTTTCGCCCGCTTTGTTCTTTCCGTCGCAGGGGCTTGCATAGTAAATATAGCCGTTGTACGCGTAAAGACCGCCCTTGTCGTAGCCGCTCGTTCCGATGGTTTTAGAGGAAATGAGGGTGACTTTTACGTCGTTGGTTTCTTTATTGTCGTAGGTCGTGCCTTTCTCGGAAACGAGACGAATACCGCTGTTTTCGTCGCGCTTGATCTTGAACGATGCGGTGTTGCCCGTTTTATAGTCGCCGGAAACAAGCTTGTCCCCGTCGATTACTAAACTGCCTTTAATATCGGTGATCTCGCCGGTAAATTCCGCGCGATAGAGAGCGCCTTTTATTACCTCTCCCGCCTTGTTGTTGGTGGCGTCGGTATCCTCGTAGCCGCGCGTTCCGTTGATAAAGTACAGATAATTTCCGTACTGTACGACGCTGCCGCCGTTTCCGCTTATCGAATAGCTGAAGTTCTGCGTTTTAAAGTCGACGGTGTCAACTGTGGACGCGGTTCCGCAACCTGCAAAACCGAATACGCAAGCGAGCGCAATGGCTATAATTGTTACGATTCTTTTCATCAATGCTGTTACTCCAAAAATTAAATCATTATCTATTATACCCAAATCGCCGCAATAAGTCAACTGTTTTACGATTATCTATTTGAATTTAACAGCATTTTCGCGCCAAAATATTATTTATCTGCACCGCCGCGTTGCTTTTGTCGCGCTTTATCCCCGACGTTAAAAGGGATTGCGCACGCTCTCGCCCGTTTTTGCATCCTGATACAGTATCCACACTCCGCCTTTTACGGGATTTTCGGGATCGAACGCCCACCACACGGCGTCTTCGCCCAGCTCTTCGGGCGGAGCGGATTTGTAGTCGCCCGGCAGTCCGTACGCCACGAAATCGGGACGACTGCCGATAAGTCCTACGACGTAATAACCGTTTTTTCCGCACGGAACGCGCACCCATTTCGTATCCGGCATGCTCTTTTCAAGCGATTGAACGCGCTCGGCGGAGGCGAACAGCTTTTCGATCTTCGGGCGGATCTGATCGAAAAAATCGGCTTGCAGCGGCACTACTTTTCTGCGGCGTTTTTCAAGCGATACCGCGTTGTCGGGCGCTTTTTCACCGCATACGGCGCTACAGCGTTTATCTCCGAAAAACGACTTTTTCGCCGCGTTTATTTCCCTTTCGCGCGAAAACGGAGCGGTGGTTTCGTTTGAGAAAACGTATTTTTTTTGCAGAGCGAACACGCCTTCCGTGCGTTTAACAGGTCTGATTACGCCTTTTGACAAATATTCGCGCGACAAAGCCGAAAGCGTGCGCTTTTGGCGTGCGGTCGTGCCGTTATCGGGTTTTAACGATTGAAATCCGGACATAATCGGATACTCCTTGGGAAAATAATTGGCGCTTGCTATTGCTTCGTCGTCGTATTTTTCAGCCGCCGCAGACGAGCCTTGGCGCATCGCGTTTTTATTTGTATTTTTATAAGTCGTCTTCTCGTCGTCTTTCGGTACATACTTCATCACCCCGTCGGTCATATTTGCTTGCCATAAACGATTTTTCGATTGCGTTCCGTACAGCACGGCGCGCCCTCGCAAGCGGTCTATTATCATATAGTGCGCGTTCTTGCTCGGCTCGAAGGGAAGAAGCGCTTCGTTGCCGTCTATCTCGCGAACGAACACGCGTTCTCCGTCCTTTACCGCGACGTAAAGCCGCTCGCCTTCTACGGGTTTAATGCCGCATTTCAGCTTGCTGCCGAGAGCGGTCGTTTCGACGGTAACGCAGCCCCTACCCCTCTCTCCGCTTAAAATAACGAGCGTTTTTTTGTAGTCCACTTTTGCTCTCCTCGTTGTCGGTTTATAAATATATATGATTGAATGAGCGCAAACTTGCACTTATTACCGTTTTATCGGTAGAATAAGCCTTTTAATCATTAGTTTTTGCGTCGGCGGCGCCGAAGAGGGCGCTTTTCGCACTTTTTTTCGCAGCCCGAACGCTTTTCTAATAAAAAAGGACAATGACCGCGCATTATCCTTTTTATTTGCGTAAACCGACCTTTTTCCCGATCGGACAGGCTGCTTATCGGCAGGAGCGTTAGAGCCAGTCGATTTTCTTTTCTCCGCTGCCGAGCTCGAAATGATATTTGGCTATGCCCAGATCGATCGCGGAATAAAATCCCACGCCCGCTTTTGCGCTTACCTCTCCGTTTTCGTACGAAAAGACGAATTTTTGCTGATTTAAGGCAGTAGGCGCGAGGAGAGCGGCCTTTACTCCGTTTTTGAACCATTCGGGCGCGGAATCGTAGCCCACGCTGACTTTATCCGCAGTCTTACTCTTATGGGCTACTCCCTGCGTCGCTCCGTAGCCGATCGCTATAACGCAGTACAGCTTTTCGTCCTTTCCGATATTAAGCGCCGAGTCGATTTTTTTGTAGGTCAACGCCACCCAGCAGGTGTTAAGCCCCAGCGCCTGGACGTTAAGCACGATTTTTTCGCCGTAGTAGCCGATTTTTTCGTCCTTGCCTTTTTCCGCTATCAGCGCAACGTAATTTTTTACGCCCGAAAATTTACCGTAACGTGCCATAAAACCACCGAAGGCCTGCGGTTCGTTGACCACCAACCGGATATTTAATCCGCCTTGCTCGTTACATTCGTCGATGACCGAATTGATTTTTCGGCAGATTTCGCTTTCAATTGGTCGGTCGAGATAACTTCTGACCGAGTGTCTGTCCTGCATCTCCGTAATAAATTCCATTTTATCCACTCCTTATATAAATTTTATTATTATCATCGCGAGGCTCATCACCGTAAGTCCGATTCCGAGAACGCGGTTCATAATTTTGGGCGAGGCTTTATTTGCAAATTTGGCCGTAAACAGCGCTCCGATAAGCGTGAAAATCACGCACATACACAGCACCGGCCAGTCCGTGACGCCGCCGCCTATCACGAAATGCGACGCGGCTCCCGTAAGCGCCGTGAAGGTCATAATAAACACGCTGGTTCCGACCGCGGTTTTCAGTTCGTAGCCGAGCACGCTTACAAGCACGAGCAGCATCATCATACCGCCGCCCGCTCCGACGAAGCCGCAAACCAGTCCGATTGCCGCTCCGCACGCTATCGACAGAATAGCCGCTTTCTTTTTGCTCCGCTTTTTGTAGCTTTCCTTAGCGGACATAACCGGTCGGAAAATAAATTTCAAGCCGGCAAAAAGAGTCATAAACATTGCAAATCCGCCCATCGTGGCAGACGGCAAAAAGGACGCAAGCAAACTGCCGACAAAGGTAAAGATCAGAACGCTGACCAGCATTATCAGTCCGTTTTTGACGTCCAGATTTTTGTTCCGTCCGTAGGTGACCGCGGAAGCGGCGGAAGCGAGAACGTCCGACGCAAGCGCAATACCCACCGCCTGATAGGGATCTACGTTCAGAAAGGTGATGAGCATGGGCGATATTACCGCCGCCGCAGATAATCCGGCAAGCCCCGTACCGAAACCCGCACCCAGTCCGGCGATCAGGCAAACGCATATTTTAATCAGCACTTCCGCCATATTATTCGCTCCTGAGCGCCTCTACGGGATCTTTTTTCGCCGCAAGCCTTGCCGGTATCATTCCAGCAAGCACGGTGAGCCCTACGCTGATCAAGAGCATAATAAGCGCCGTCGGAAGCGTGAGCGTTGCGATCGAGCCTATTCCTACCGCGCCGTTTACGATGAGATTGATAAGAACGGT
>JBJFAC010000295.1:0-9794 GCA_051887715.1 Candidatus Neoclostridium sp. | reverse complement strand
CTCTCGAAACGCTCAGCTTTGCGCCCACCGGAAAAGCCGAGTTCAACGTTTACGGCGAGGTGGTCATCAACGGCAGAAGCTACAGGGCGATCGTAAGCCGCGTAACCGAAGAAAACGGCGTATCGCGTATGTATATGTACGCAGGCTCGTACGTATTCGACGTCGAAATCAACTTCAAGGGCGAGGACGACGCCGGCAACAGCCTGAGCACGTACGATATTACCGCTATGCGCGGCGTTATATCCGCACCTGCGTATAAGTATCTCGACAACTATTATAAGGTGTACGTAACCGGCGGCGCTAAATACGCGGAAAACTATCAGAACAACATCGGTAACGTATATATAAATTACGTTTACGACGAGGAAGGCGAGCAGATCTCCGAATATATTTCGGCGACCTTCGGAGAAAGCTCCGAGTATTACGACGCCGACGGCAACGTGCTTTCGATCGAAAACGCTTCGTTCGTCTACGACAACGCAAACAGAGTGTACGTCGCCGAGTTCGTCGGAGCGGACGGCTTTACTTACCGTTTTGCTTTCAGCATCACCAAGCACTCCGCGTACAAGAACACTTACGGCTATTACGTGCATTATCTGGTCAGAGTGGAAACGCTGGACGCAGGCAACGGCTACACGGTGGAAACCGAGCGTTATATCGGCTCCGACAGAAACATCGCGCCGGGCGCTATCGGCAATATAAAGCTGATTAAAGACGGCGTAGAGCTCGATTATTGGAACGCGATCGTTTCGAGTGACAAAACCGAAGTGCGCTACATTTCAAGAACTTACGACGGAGGCAAAATTACCGCCACGACGTACTACACGATCAGATACGTTCTCGACACGAACGTCGAAATAGGCGAAAACGACAAAATTCTTCCCGTTTATAAATCCGCTACGGTTATCGCCGCGGAGCAAATGACCGTCGCATACACGGAGGACGGCAAAACGTTCGTCGATATCGACGAAGAAAATAACGTCGTGCTGTTCGCAACCGATAAAACGGCGTATATCGTAACCGGCAGCGAATACGACGAGCAGACGGGCGTGTACACGGTAACTGCCGGAGGCAAAACCTATACGTTCAAGCTTTCCTCCGACGGCAAGACTATCACCGATCTGAATACGGTGGAAAAATAACCGATACGTAAGAACGACCAAACGAAAGGGCTGTTGCAAGTGCGAATTTGCGGCAGCCCCTTTTACTTAAATAATCGTGCCTGCGTTTTTTACCGCGGTCGTTTTCTTGTGCGGCGTAAAAAATTATCCGAATAGCGTATTAACGAGACGGTTTTTGACGCAAATTACGCTAAATAAGTCGTTTTTTTTTTTTTTTTTGATTTATATAAAAATTTCTGATTGAAAATATTGCAAAATCCTTGACATAAAGTATTGTTTATGTTATTATATTATACGTAAAAATCGGCGGCGAAGTATTTTCGGCAAACGGTATTAAGAGACAAACGGGATTGATTGCAAAGCTTGTAAAGATACAAAAAAACCGTCGTTTTACGAAAGTCATTGAAAAAACTAAACAGGAGGTAAAAATACAATGGCTAAAAATACGAAAAAAGCCGTGTGGGCAAGCGCGTTATCTATTTTAATGTGCTTATCGCTGCTCATCGGCACGACGTTCGCGTGGTTTACGGACACGGCAAGCACTTCCGTAAACAAGATTCAGGCAGGTACGTTAGATATCGGTCTTGAAATGAAGGACGCAGAAGGCAACTGGGTAAACGCAGAGGGACAGACTCTCGCGTGGAAGAAGGCGGCAGGTTTTGAGTCCGAAGAAGTGCTTTGGGAGCCGGGCTGCACCTATGAACTGCCCACTCTCAAAATCACGAACAAGGGTAACCTCGCTTTGCAGTTCAAAATTCTTATCAACAATATCGCGGGCGATTTGGAACTGCTCAATGCGCTTGAATTTACCTGCACCTACGCAGCTGTTGACGAAGAATGGACTTCCACGCCTGTAACTATTCAGGGTTCAGATATTGTCAATCTTCCCTATGAACTTCCCGGAGATCCGGATGACGTTCCCTCTGAGGATATCATTGAGCAATATGGTATCAAGGGTACTATACTTCCTTACAGCGGATATATGGATGAATATGACGTAAGTGTTGCCTATTATACAATTACGGCTCACATGAAAGAGACTGCCGGAAACGAGTATCAGAATAAAAAGCTTGATAATATTTCTATCACTGTTGTCGCAACTCAGGTAGCAGGTTTTGAAAGTGACAGCATCGATGATACCTACGACAAGGACGCTGAGTATCCCGTAGTGGTGTCCGACGAAGCAGCGTTGAAAGAAGCTCTCGCTGCGGGCAAAAACGTTCGTCTTGGCTCTGACATCGCTTTGACTGCTCCTATTACTATTAACGGCGACGTTGAAATCATCGGCGACGGTAAGTCGACTATCAGCGCAAATCCGGTATACGTTGCATCCACTGCAAACGTTAACTTCAAGAACGTAAACTTTGAAACTCCCGTTAACAGCAATAACAATGCTTCCAGCGTATATGCAAGCGGACTTGAGGGCAAAGTTGTGTTTGACGGATGTACTTTCACCAATCCCCAGTGGGAGTGCATTCAGATCACGCCCAAGGACGGAGCGGAAGTTATCGTTACCAACTGCACTTTCATTGCTGACGGAAACGGAACTTATGCACATGGCACAAAGGTAGAGCGTTTGCTCCATATCCAGAATACCGCCGCTTCCGGAAAGTACACCGCCGTTATCACAAACAACAAGTTTATCGGTGTTGACCTCTGCCGTAACGCTGTTATCGACGTTGACGACATCGAAGCGTTCGAAAATGTAACTTGCGGCGGAAATACTTTCTTTAATCATGATGAAACCGTAGTTTCCGATATGGGAGACGGCATGATTTACGTAAATATTAACGGACTTTACGACGCGGCAAACGTTGCAACTGGTACTTTCGCACAGTTTACGCAAACGCCCGCTGCAAAACTCCATCATTAATAATCGGTTTGAGTAAAAAACTCAAAACCGGTTAAACTCAAAATTGATTTTAAAGTCGCTCACCCGTCGGGGAGGGCGGCTTTAAACGTTAAACGGAAGAAGCAGGAATACTACGTTTTAAAAAAAGTGTGTATATGTGCAGAAAAAGCGCTCACGCAAAAATGCGTTGCACTAACGAATGCGCGTCGGAGCATAAAAGCCGATATGCGCGCTTGTATGAGGCGAAAAGAAAAAGTCTCGGATAGTTCGGTATCCGGGACTTTTGGTAAATCCGGGGGAATATTTAATTAAAGGCAAAATTATTTCTGCTTGTCGGAGGGATAAAGCGTGATCGAGGCGGAGGCAAGCGCGCCGTTTACGTCGGCGGCGGTCAATTTAAGCGGAGCGTCTTTACCCGATACGCTCACGGCAACCGAAACGGCGCCTGCGTACATTCTTCTCGTGGGACTGTAAAGCGGCGTGTGGTCGGCGTTGTCGGAGCCGGTGGAAAACACCTTGCCGCATCCGGACGCGGAAAAAGTCACCAAGGGCGACGCGTCGGGCACTCGGTTTCCGTCGGCGTCCACGGCGTAGCAGGTAAAAATCGCAACGTCTTTACCGCTTGAAGTAATATCCGGCGTTTCCGCGGTAAGCGCGAGAGCGCAGGGCTTTTTGGTGGTCGTTTTTTGCTCGGAGCACAGCGTTTTACCGTCTTTCATTGCGTCCACGCGTATATAGCCGGGCTCGTACGGAACGTCCCACTCGGCTTTGGAATAGCGTCCGACGGACGTAACGGGATATTTTTTGCCGTTGACGGTAAGCTGTAATTCGGGGCAGTTGGTGTAGGCGACCACGTGCACGGGCGTGTTTTCCAAGCCTGCGAAATTCCAATGCGGAAGCAGATGCACGGTCGGCTCGTCCGTCCAATAGCACTTATTCTGATAGAAAGCGTCCTTTTTCTGCAGGAACATATCGATCGCGCCGGAAATGGAGCACAGACGCGGCCAAACGGCTTCTCCGCGGTGCTCGAACGCCGTCCATTGAAAGCTGCCCGATATAAACGGGCGCTCGGCAAGGAAAGAGTAGGTGCGCTCTTTGTTGCGGAAGTAATTGCCCGTATCGTTGTCCCAGGCGGGGCGAGCGGCTTTTTTGTCGTCGACGTCGGCATACCAGCCGCGTTTGGTTCCGCTTGCCACGCACTCGCTCATGATCATCGGCTTATCGGGGTATTTTTCGTGCAATGCGTCTATCATATCGTAGCAGTAGTTAACGCCGATCACGTCCACGCAGTCCAGCACTTTTTCCCTGTCTATTTTGTCGCAGGCAAGCGTGATAAGTCGGCTGTCGTCAAATTTACGGACGAACGACACGAGATTTTTGCATATTTTTCTGCCCTGATCGTTGTGGAAATATTGCTCCTCGTTGCCTATCGACCAGAAAATGACCGACGGACGGTTGCGGTCGCGTTTTAAAAGCATTTCCAGCTGCTTTTTGCCTTCTTCCGTGCTCTCGAAACGGCGGGTTTCGTCCATAACGATAAAGCCGTTTTTGTCCAACTCTTCCATAACGCATTCGGCGTGCGGATAGTGACTGGTGCGGTAGGCGTTCGCGCCCATTTGTTTGATCAACGAAATCTTGTACTTTTGCACGTTATCGGGCACGGCTTTTCCGAAAAGACCGCAGTCGGCGTGGGTGCACACTCCGTTAATCGGGTACTTTTTGCCGTTGATCGTAAGCCCGTCCTTGCTTGAGATAGCCACCTCGCGATAGCCGAACTTAACAGAGTCGCAATCTGTTTGCGTTTTGCCCGAATACACGCTTGCGCGCATTTCGTAGCGAACGGGGCTGTCGGGCGACCACAAAAGGGGCTTAAAAGGCGCAAAGTCGCACTTTATTTCGGCAAGCTCTCTCGCCGCGATTTTCTTTGAGGCAACGCTTTTTGCAACCTCGTTGCCGTTCTCGTCGATTATTGAGCACTCCACGCGCGCCGTTTTAGTGCAGTCGAAGCCGTTGCGGACGGTGATTACGCCGCTCGTCAGCCAGTTTTCGCCTTCTTTGCGCGTTTTTGCGTGTATTCCCCACAGATCGACGCAAAGAGGATCGGTTTTGATCAGCTTTACGTGGCGGTAAATTCCTGCGCCCTCGTACCACCAGCCTTCCGTTTGCGCGGCGATTATTTTAACCGCCAGCACGTTATCCTTGCCGAATATAATGTAGTCGGTCAGGTCCGCCTCGAAGGAAGCGTAGCCGGAAAAACTGCGGGTGATAAGACAGCCGTTAAGATACACCTCGCATTGAGTGGCAACGCCCTCGAACAACAACGTAATTCTTTTTCCGTCGTCGCTTTCGGGCAGAGTGAAGTGCTTGCGGTACCAGGCGCCGTCGTAACGGACGAAGCCCAAGCCCGTATTGTATTTTTCCTCCGGTACGTCGCCTGCGAGGTAGTCGTGGGGAAGAGTTACTCTCTCCCACTTGTCCAGCGGATACTCCTTGTCCGAGGCGTAGCAGTCGGGATCGTCGTTGTAAAAACGAGAGCCGGGACCGCGTCTTAAGCGCTCGGTTTTCGCGCCCATATAGCAAATGCCCTTATACGCCGGGGCGAAAGCGTCGTCCAACTCTCCGCGATGGAAAAGCCAGCCGTAATCGAAATCGATAATTTCTCTCATAGTATTAACTCCCTTTTTTCCTTTATTATATCACTTTACGGCGGCAAGGTGTAGTAATAATCTTGTCGAATATGGACAAAATTGACTAAATTAGTAAAATTTCGCAATAATTTCAGTCAGATGAAGTGATAAAATTGACTAATTCGCGCGCTCGGTGTATAATTGAGAAAAAACGGAGTACTCGTATGCGTGCTTTTTTTGCCAAAGGTACCGATCAGACCAAAGCCGATTATTCGGTTCCGCTGTTGGTCAATAATTGCGGATATTATCGCGATCTGGAGCGCGACGTCTGCGTCAGCCGCCCGAAAGGCAGGCAGGACTATCAGCTTATATTCGTCGCGCGCGGTACGCTTGAAATATGCGGTCGTGAAATACGCGACGGAGAGGCGTACGTGTTCTTGCCGGGAGAAAAGCAGGAATACGTTTATAAAGCTGAGGGCAAATGCTTGTACTATTGGGCGCATTTTTGCGGCAGTCATAGTCGCGAATTAGCGCGCGGTTACGGTTTGAAAGGGTTTTATTCGCCAAAAAGAAACGCCGCCGAGGCGGAACGCGTTTTTCGCCTGATGACGGCGGCGTACGAGGACGACCTTAAAAGCAAAGAGCTTGTCTCTGCCGGCTGTTTACTTACGCTGATCGGGCTCGTCGGCGATCTCAGCGCGTCCGGTTCGCCCTTCAAAAAAGCGGAACAGCGCCTTAAGGACTGCCGCGACGACGTCAGTATCGCTCAGCTTGCACGCAGTCAGAATATGAGCGAAGCGCATTTTATCCGCTCGTTTAAAAGCTATAACGGACTGACTCCGCGCGCCTACGCGTTAAAGTACAGAATGGAACAGGCGCAGTCGCTTTTGTCGTATTCGGATATGTCGGTGGGCGAAATTGCCGCCGCCTGCGGCTATGCCGACAGCCTGTACTTCGGAAGACTGTTCAAAAAGTACGCGGGACTTAGTCCCGTCGAATACAGGCGCCGCCTGCAATAGAAGAGAAAGCAAGGTTTTTTTGCGGATTTTAAGAATAATACGTTACTGCAAAAGAGAGCGGAAGAGAATACTGTCCGTTCTTTTTTAATCGGTTAAAGCAAAAATAGAACTTAAGCCGAAGAGTTTTCCTCGGATTTTAAATAAAAAACAGAGCAAAAAAGCGGATTCAAAAATTTTTTTAACTTTTTTTGTAAAAACTATTGACAAAAGCGCTTCGCGGGTATATAATATGGTCGAAAGTCAAAGAAAGTCAAACTTTGACTGACGCATATAAGACAAAAGAAAAAGCGATCTGTGCGTTCGGGAGGTAGAAAGAAAAATGGCGAATCTAAGTGATTTAATAGAAGCGTTTTTGTTGCAGACGTTAGGAGAGGACGACGAGCTCAGAATAAGCCGTAACGAACTTGCCAACTATTTCTCGGTTGCACCCAGCCAGATAAATTACGTGCTTGCCACTCGGTTTACACCCGACAGAGGTTACACGGTGGAATCGAGAAGGGGCGGAGGCGGAGGCGTGACCGTAGTTCGCATTCGTTCGGGCGGAAACGCGATGTTAAACGACGTAATGCAGCTTCCGCTCAGCGAAGGCTTAAGCTACGCGCGCTCGTGCAACGTCGTGGACAGAATGGTGGGCGAGAAGGTCATCTCGGAAAGAGAGGGCAGGCTGCTTAAGGCGGCGCTGACCGATAAGGCGCTGGTCACTCCTACGGTAACTGCAAAGGACTGCCTGCGTGCGAGCATAATAAAAAGCGTGCTCGTCGAGGCGTTGAAGTGCGAAAAGGAGCGGCAGGATCAGCCGACGGAACAAAAAAAGGAGGAATAAAACTATGTTATGCGGAGATTGCGGAAAAAATCAGGCAACTTATCACGAAATAAGAACGATAAACGGACGGCGCACCGAAGTGCATCTGTGCGAGCAGTGCCGTCGTAAAAAAGGATACGACGTTTTGCCGATGAGCGGTATGGGCGACGTATTCGGCAGCTTCGACGAATTTTTCGGCGGAGGAACGGAAAACGAAACGTGTGAATTTTGCGGCACCAACATACGCGACTTTTACGATACGGGCTACGTGGGCTGCGAGAAGTGCTACGACAGGTTCAGCAGAGCGATTCTGCCGCAACTGCAGCGTATTCAGAAAAAAGTTCAGCACGTGGGCAAACAGCCCGATAAAAAACAGTCCGCTCCGCTCGACGAATACGGCAGGCTGAAAGCCGAGCTTGACAAAGCCATCGAATTGGAGGACTACGAAAAAGCCGGCAAGATAAACGAACAACTTAAAAAGTTGAAGGAGAGCAAATAATGAGCGCAAACGATATTGCAGTCGAAAGCAAAATAACGCTTTCCAGGAACGTCAAGGGCTATCCCTTTCCCGCACGACTGCGCGATACGCGCGCAAACGTGATCGCAAGCGGCGCGTACGAGGCTCTGGCACGCGACGGAGGATACGAATTATATAAAATAGCGCAGATGTCCGACGATATCTGCAAAAGACTGCGCGAGCGCGGACTTATCTCCGACCGACTGATAGAAAGCCCGTACGGAAGCGCGATAGTAAGCGGCGACGAAAGCGTTTCGGTTATGATAAACGAAGAAGACGCCGTGGTCGAGCAGTTTTTCGGCAAGGGCGAATGTCTGTCCGCTCTGTACGAAAAAGCTACCGCTGTCGACGACGCGATAGGCAAAAAGGAAGAGTTCTGTTTTCATCCGAGACTGGGCTATCTTACGTCCTGTCCCGACAGCGTGGGAACGGGTATGCACGCAAGCGTAACGCTGTTTCTGCCTGCGCTCGCCCTTACCAAAAGCCTGCAAAGCTGTGCGTCCAGCGTGTCCAGGCTCAACATATCGATAAGCAGCGTGTACGACGACAGCGTGGAGGCGTATCTGTACACGGTTACAAACCAGCAGACGCTGGGGCTTAGCGAGTCGGAAATAATCGACCTCGTGGGTAAAGCGGTCAACCATCTGATCGAAGCGGAGGAAAAAGCCAGAAAGATGCTGAAAATTTCTTCCGAGCCGCAGGTGCGCGATAAGTGTATGCGTGCGTTCGGACTTATGAAAAACGCGTACAAGATGTCCGCAACCGAAATGATGGAGCTGTACTGCTGGGCAAAGCTGGGGGCGTATTACGGTTACGTTTCTTTCGATACCGAGCGCGCCGCCTCTTTGATCAAAAGCCTTATGCCGGCGGCGATAAACACCGCGGGCGCCGCGGACGAGGAAGTGTACCGCGCGGAAATGCTGAGAAAAGAACTTAACTGATTTTTCACGCCGTAAACGTGAAATCACCGAAAGGAGGTGTTAATTATGAGATTACCATATACCGATAATGCAAAAAACGCTTTGATAACCGCCGAAAAAATAGCGGGAGCATACGGCGGCGCTATCGGAACCGAACATATTTTATACGGATTAGTAGCCACCGAGCAATCGGTAGCAAGCAAAATTCTGCGCAAATACGGTGTGGGCACCGGCAATTTCAACGCCGAGCAGATGACTATGTCGGGCGGATTTATAGGCGGACACAGCTTTACTTCCGGAGCGGCAAACTCGCTCGTCACCGCCGAAAGGCTCGCTTTGAAGTACGGCAAAAAAGTCGTGGGAACGGAGCAGATCCTGTACTGTTTGCTACTCGATCCGTCCAGCGCGGCAGGCGCGATCCTCGGCAACCTCGGAGTCGATCAGGAAGCGATACTTTCCGAACTCGATCCGTACGTCAGCGGCGCTAAGGACGGCGAAGCCGACGGCGGCGACGGCGGCGACGAAAAGCAGCTGCCCGCGGAGCTCAACGACCTCGGTATCGATCTGACCAAAAAAGCGCGCGAAAACAAGCTTGATCCCATCATCGGCAGAAAGGAAGAGATCGAGCGTATCATTCAGATACTCTGCCGTAAAACCAAGAACAACCCCGTGCTCATCGGCGAGCCGGGCGTCGGTAAAAGCGCGGTGGTGGAAGGACTTGCCCGCGCGATAGTGGAGGGCAACGTTCCGGAAATTCTAAAGAACAAAACTGTGTTCGCGCTGGATATAGGCTCTCTCGTGGCCGGAACCAAATACCGCGGCGCGCTGGAAGAAAAACTGAAAGGCGCGATCGACACCATTCGCAAGCAGGGTAACATCATCGTGTTCATCGACGAATTGCACACGCTTGCGCAAGCCGGCAGTAAAGAAGGCGAG
>JBJFAC010000294.1:0-2194 GCA_051887715.1 Candidatus Neoclostridium sp. | reverse complement strand
ATACGACGTCGTCGCCTTCCTTTACGAGTAACGTTACAACGCCGTCCGCGGGAGCAACGACATCGTTTTCCATTTTCATTGCTTCGAGAACGAGAAGCTTTTGATTTTTGGTCACTTTGTCGCCGTCCTTGCACAGCGTTTTAAGAATTTTACCGGGCATAGGGCATTTAAGAGCAGTGCCGCCGGTAGGAGCGGTTTTAACAGGAGCTGCGGCAGGTGCCGGAGCGGTTGCCGCGACGGGCGCCGAAGCTGCCGAATCCGTTCCGATTTCTTCCACTTCCACGACGTACGAATTTCCGTTTACGTTTACGTTAAATTTACGCATAATATTATCCTCACCTTGTTTTATTTGATTTTATAAATTTTTTTAACCTTGAACGGCGCGGTCTTGCCCGTTCCGTTCTCGGTATACATTGCTATCACCGCGGCGATTACGGCGGCGATTTCCTCGTCCGAATCGACGGAAACGATTTGCTTACTTTCAACCGGCTCGGCGGGCTTTTCCTTTGCTTTCTTCTTGCCCTTGCCCTTAAAGAGCACGAACGCCAGTCGGACTAAATACACTATTCCGATCAGAACCGCCAGAACCGAGAACACCAACAGCAGTCCGACCAGACCGTAAAGCGCCATGGTTCCGAACGGCGGCATTTCGCTTGCGCTCGCAGAGCAAACAAAAGTCATAAACGAATTCATCCGCATTACCTCTTGTTAAAATAGGTCTGAAGAGCGGCAATGGCGTACGGGCGGGTGAGATCCTTGTCGATCACGTTGTCGATATATCCCTTCTCCGCAACCACAACGGCCGACATATTTTCCTCTTCGTACGCGGCGGCGAATTCTTTTTCCGCTTTTTGCCTGTCGTCGGCTTGCGCAATACGATCGCCGTACACAAGCAACGCGCTCTTCGCGCTGTCCAGCATACCGATGCGCGCCTCTTCCCAGGCTATTACGTAATCGAAAACGCTTTTATTGGCAAAAGCGATATACGCCGAGCCCAGAGCGTTACCGGTAATAATTGCTATTTTTTCTATCGAAGACACGTTAAGCGCGTAGACGAGTTCTCCCATGCCTTTGATGAGCGCGTCCTGACATTTAAGACAATTAGCCGCGCCCTTGCTATCCACCAAGGTAACGAGAGGCATTCCCAGACTTTCGAGAGTGTTGACAAGATCGGTCACTTTTTCCGTGGCTTTGCAGGAAATATAACCGTCCTTTGCTTCCGCGTTATTGGCAACCACGCCCACAGCCACGCCGCCGAGACGGGCAAAGCCGGTAATTACGTCGCAGGCATAGTCTTTTTTGATTTCCACAAACGAATCGCGATCGAACACCTGTCCGATTACGTCTTTAGCCTGCGGTTTTGCCGAAAACGCGCACGTTCTGTTTTCGTCGTCTCCCGTTTCGACGATCGGGAACTGAGTAAAGTCGATCAGTTTACCCAAAAGCGCTTTAAGCTCTTCGTCGTTTTTAACCGTAAAAGAGCTTACTCCGCTTTCGGCCATTACGGACGCCGTGCCGACTTTTGAAACGTCGGCACCCGATTGAGCCGCAAGGACGAGCGGACTTGCAGTTGCGGTAACGCTGTTTTCGTAGCAAATCACGAAGTCGCAGAAAGCGGGAAGATAAGCCAGCATTCCGAAATTGTTGCCTTTGATAACCAGCGTCGTGGGAACGATGCCGTAAGCGTCCGAAAACGCTTTAACTATTTTTCCGTATCCTTCGAGCGCTTCGATACCTTCGGCAAAGCGAGCGCCGGACGTATCTATAACGCCGATTACGGGAGCGTCGGATTTTACTGCGGAATTAACGCATTTTGCAATCTTTTCGGCGTTTTTCTTGCCGATTCCGCCCAAAAGCGTTTTTCCGTTTATTGCAAAAATTCCGACCTGAACGTCGTTTATCGCGGCGAAACCGCTGACCACTCCTTCCCCCGCGGCATAACCGAGTGACGTGCTCGAACCGATAAACTTATCCGCTTCGACGAAAGAAGCTTCGTCAGTGACGCTGTTCACGAACGAAACTATCTCCGCATTTCCGGCGGCAACCGTTTTATCGAGTTCTGTCAAGCTTTTCATTTAAAGTACCTCCTGTTGCCATATATGTTATTGAAAGAATAAATCCAAATTCTCACGTATACTATAATACACCTAATCCGCACAAATGTCAAGCAATCGACGCACACTTTTCGACAAAA
>JBJFAC010000293.1:0-2195 GCA_051887715.1 Candidatus Neoclostridium sp. | reverse complement strand
TTTTCCCGACAGGCTGGAGGAGGACTTTTCCGGATACTTCGACGTGGTCGTTGCCGACGTTCCGTGTTCGGGCGAGGGAATGATGCGCAAGGAAGAGCAAGCCGCGCTCGCCTGGAGCGAGGAAAACGTGTCGGGATGCGCCGCACGTCAAAGAGAAATACTGATTTCGGCGGACAAAATGCTGAAAAAAGGCGGAAAGCTGGTGTATTCCACCTGCACGTTCGCACCCGAAGAAGACGAAATGCAAGTGGCTTTTCTCGTAAACGAGCTGGGCTACGAATTGCTTGCGCCAAGCGTAGAAGTTACGGCGTATTCGACGAAAGGCGTTGAAACCGAAGGCTTGAACGCCGAATATATGCGAAGAGTATATCCTCATCACGGCGTGGGCGAGGGACAGTTTTTCGCCGTTCTGAAAAAAAGCGGCTGCGCTTGCGCCGCGGAACGCACAAAAAACCGCAAGCCCGAAAAGACAAGACAGGTCAAAAAGGCGGACGAGTTCTTCAGCCGGTACGCAAAGGTCACGCCGCCCTGTTTTACGGTGGGCGACGCTGTAATAATGCCCACGGTAAAGCTGCCCGGATTTTTGCCGTACGCCGTAACGCGCGGCGTCAAGCTGGGCGAGATCGCCGGAAACCGTTTCGTGCCCGCTCACGACTGTTTTCTCGCTCTGTGGAACGAGTTTTCGATCCGCGTGGAGGTGGACGAGACCGCCGCCGAAAAATATCTGCGCGGCGAGGAAATAGAATGCGACGAAAAGGGCTGGTGCGTCGTTACCTATAAAGGAGTGCCTCTCGGCGGAGGCAAGGCTTCGGGAGGCATTTTGAAAAATCACTATCCCAAGGGACTGAGAAACGTATAAAACCCCGTTTTTCGGCGCATAATTGCAGCATGAAAATCAATTTTAAAAAAACGTTTGAAAAAATCAAAAATGCGTTCAGAAGTAAAAACGATCCGTCCGGGAGCTATACGGGTAACGCCGACGGCGACGAAAAACCCACGCAGGACGCCGACGATCTGTAACGAAAATATCTAAATAATGCGCAAAAACGGCTAATCGCTTGATTAAAGCCGTTTTTTGTGTTATAATTCAGTTATGAAAAACGTTACGAGAAGAATAATAGCGTGGACGGGCTTGGTTTTTATGATCGCCTTTTTCGCGCTGATGGTCACAAGTTTTTTTAACGCCGAGCTTTTGTGGGGCAGAATAGTGTACGTAGCGCTTGCCTGCCTTATCGTGGGCTTGGTGCTTTTTGCGGTTATCTACTTCGACAACAAGGCTCGGAAAGAGCGCGAGCTTGCCGAAGAGGAAGAAAAAAACCGAAAAGCCGAGAACAAGCGTAAGCGCGAGCAAAACAGCGCTAAGATCGCCGCCGAAAACCAAAAAGCGGCGGATAAAGCGCAGGAAAAAGCCGAAAGCGAACGGGCAAACGAGCAAAACGCCGCGGAAAACGGGCAAGGCGAACAAGCGGATTAGAAAAATTGCAGGAAACAGGCTTATGCCGGTCCGGCTTCGCTTTTCCCCCGCACGAACGCCACTATCGAAAGCGCCGCGAAAAACGCGGAAAAGCAAAGATACCACACGGAAAAACCGTTCGCAAAGGACAGCGCAAGCATAACGCCGCCCGCGGAGATAAGACGCGTGCCGTTTTCGGCTCGAAGCGCTTTGTCGAAAAAGGAGTGCGCTCGCTTGAAAAAGCCGGGCTTATCGTCTTTCGGAAGTGCGCAACGAGCGTCGATAACGGCGCAAAAGCGGTTAAAGTCAATTATTTTCAGGTTGGCGTTCGCTTTGGCGGCGTGCTCGCGCGCTGTCGGCGCGACGTTTGACGCAACCAGCAGAGTTTTGCGCTTTACGGGCAGAGCGAAAGCGATAGCCGCGTTTGCCGAAAGAGCGTCGGGCTTTAAGTAGAACTTAACGTCGTACTTTTGCGCGCGCAGAACGGAGCCGATCCGCTCCACGGCTTGATAATCGCATAAGTACGGCAGGAAGAATTTTGCCGCTTCTTCCGCCTTAGCGTAGTAAAACCGCGGCAAGAGATAGGAAAAATCCTTCCTTTCGGGCTTGTTTTTCCTCAGCTCGAAGGGCAGCGTCGTCACGGAAAAAGCGGCGGCGATCGCGGCGGCGTACAACGTCGTTTTATCCGAAACGGCAAATCCGAACAGAAAATACGCCGTGAAAAAAACTATAAGAGCGCCCA
>JBJFAC010000292.1:0-2196 GCA_051887715.1 Candidatus Neoclostridium sp. | reverse complement strand
TTATTTTTACCTTTTCCTCTTTGTTTTATTGTGTCGAGAATGTCTTTTACACTTGTATATAATACTATCTCTCTATGCCTTTATTTCCGCGGTCAGTTCTTTTTATTCCAAGGTAACTTGTTCGTATGAGCCTCGGTACTCGGCGGTTTCTTTGGCTCTACTGCCAACGCTATGTCGCGCCGTCGGCTATTTAGCCTACCACCGAGCACTTCTCATACTAACAAGTCTTTCTCGCATAAACGAGCACTTCGATTTTTTCATCTTTCAATAAAGTTTTTTGCTATGCCTACACTTTTTAAGATGAAAATTCATGCTTCGTTATTGTTCAGACTACGAACTAATATAATAATTTTTTGCAACCGCACTCTTTCTAATAAATTAGAGTACTATGTCTGACATAGTACTCAAAAACGCCTATTTTGATTAAAAATTAATTGATTTCTTTGGTTTCTTGTTATTTTAAATTCGACCAAACGGTAACTCTACAAGGCTCTTCGTCATAGTTTTGCCCGGCGGAAGCATAATCGACAAAGCGAATTGTTCCGTTTTCACCTTCCGTTTCGTAGCAGTATTCACAAGGCGCACTGCATTTTGAAACCGTAAGCCGAGCTTTTTCACTTATGCTTTCTTCAAAAAATTGATCTATTTCCTCGTCCCTTGCCAGTACTATCGCACCTTTCGTAAACGCGACTTTTCCGTTAAGAACGACTTTTTCAACGTTTACCGTTCCTTTGACTTTAACTTTATCGCCCGATTTTACCTGTATCCGGTAAGACGTTCCGGATGAAACCGGCTCCTTCTCTCCGTTATGAATTACGACAGCGTTTTTAATCCACTGAGGAATGCAAAGCTCAAGTTCAAAATCAGAATCGGGAGCATTCTTTATTTTAATCTCGCAAGCCCCAGTTTTATTCAGATCCCCGCACAACTCAATCGACACGCCGTTATTTTCATAACGAGACCTACGGAAATTGCTAATCGATACTCCGTTTTCCGTTTCCATAATTCCGTACTTATTCAATATAGCAATTCCTGCCGCGCCGATACAGTTACA
This sequence comes from Candidatus Neoclostridium sp., assembly GCA_051887715.1. GTDB lineage: Bacteria > Bacillota > Clostridia > Christensenellales > Pumilibacteraceae > Neoclostridium. The sequence continues at coordinate 1,142 of JBJFAC010000292.1, read as the reverse complement.
GCAGCCGTAATAATATCCGGGTTTATAGTCAACGCGGCCGCCGATTCGTTTTCCTCTTCTGTCGTAGTACAACGGACTGTAGCTGTCAAAAATAAATTTAACACCGTGATTAAGATCATCGGTGGGAGTATCGCAAAGTTTCATATCGTTGAGATTAAAGTTGACCGAACCGAGCAAGGCGTTATAACCGGATTTTTCAATCAGAGCGGCGTATTTTCTATCGCCGGTCAACTTCAATAAGTTTAGACAAAGCTTCATCCAGGTAACGGTAACGCAAGTTTCTTGCATTATAAATTCTTTTGCAGGCTCGGTTTGCTTTACCGCGGAATGATCGAACAATTCGTGAGTACACCCGCAACACCCTATAACAGTAATGTCGGTTTCTGCCACCATATCCACAAAATTCTTTGCGGCAGTCAGATATTTTTCTCCGCCGCGAATACGGTAATACTCCAAAAGTCCCTCGAAACAAGACATCATTTCATACGCTTTAGTATAAGGAAATTGATATGGAAACATAGTTCTGTTGTAGCACGTTTCAATCACGTTAATTCCCTTGCAAAACCCTTTGGATATTATGTATTCGGCAAAATCAAGATACTTTTGCTCTTTAGTCAGATTAAACAAGCGCACGAACGGCTCTAAAATAGAGCAAGAGTTTAATCCGCCCCACCAGCCCGTCGTGTCGAGAATATCTTTTTTTCCGGGCTCGTCGCCTATTTTGGATACGATATAATCCGCCTGTTTTTTTAAGCACTCGATAATTATTTCTATAAAGCGCTTATCCTTGCAGACGTCGATATAGTATTCCATCCCCAACATAACGTATTTGCGGCACCACATATCCCAACCGCTGAACTCACTGTCAATCGAATAGGACGAAATTCTGCCAAACTTGTCCTGTGTTGAAATCATATCGTAGACGCTTGACGTAATAATACGATAAAGCGCATACGAACCCGTGCAAGCGTACGTCATGCACGCTCCGCGCATCATTTTACCCCAGTATTCTCCGCGCCAGAAACCGTCCTTACTGTCCGGATGACGCCTGAAAACGTCCACAAAATCGCTCCACAGCGAAACGTCGGAAAGCTGTTTTTCCTCGACAAATTCAAGCGCCGCACGTTCTTTTCCGTACAAAC
>JBJFAC010000291.1:0-2201 GCA_051887715.1 Candidatus Neoclostridium sp. | reverse complement strand
CGCCGTACAGATAGCCTATCTCGCGCGCGCCCACGCCGATATCGCCGGCAGGAACGTCCTCGTTTGCGCCCACGTATTTATAAAGCTCGGTCATAAAGCTGACGCAGAACCTGAAAATTTCGGCGTCGGATTTGTTTTTCGGATCGAAATCGCTGCCGCCCTTTGCTCCACCGATGGGAAGTCCCGTCAGACTGTTTTTAAAAATCTGCTCGAAGCCCAGAAATTTGATAATAGCCGTATTGACGCTCGGATGGAAGCGCAGTCCGCCCTTATAAGGACCGACGGCGTTATTAAATTGCACCCGATAGCCGCGGTTTACGCGAATATTTCCGGCGTCGTCCGTCCAGGGAACGCGGAAAATTATCTGTCTGTCGGGCTCGACAAGGCGTTCGAGCACGGCGTTACGGCGATAAACGGGATCCGATTCGACCAGCGGAGACAGCGAAGTAAGAACCTCCGTAGCCGCCTGAATAAACTCGTCCTGTCCGGGGTTGCGTTTTTTAAGCTCGGTTAAGACTTCCGAAACGTATTGCATTATTAAGACCTCCGATTTTACCGTATAATTATATAACGGGCGGCGGCGGTTTGTCAACGTTATCGCGTAATTTTAAAAAAATAAACCGACGAATTATTTTTCGTCGGCGTAAAATCGGCTGAGTGCTGTCTATTACAGACCAAGCTCTTTAAGGAGCGCTTCCTTACTCTTGTATCCGAGTGAGGTAGCGGCGACTTTTCCGTTTTTGAACAGGAAAATAGCTGGGATGGCGTTAATACGGAACTGCTCCGCAAGAGTGTCCTCTTCGTCGACGTTGACCTTGCCGACTTTGATTTTTCCGTCGTATTCTTCGGCTATTTCATCGACGACCGAAGACATCATGGTGCAGGGAACGCACCAGCTTGCCCAAAAGTCGACCACGACGGGAACGGGTGACTGTAACACTTCGCTCGTAAAGTTTTCAGAAGTAACGGTAATTTCTTTCATATTGCACCTCCTTACGGTAATTTATCGGTAGTATGTCCTTAAAACGGCGAAATAAGTCGTATTTTGCCGTAATACATAATCTGGCAAAACTTATTTTTTGGTTGCAAAGCCGTCGGGATTCATTGTCTGCCATTTCCACAGGGACGAGCACATATCGTCCAGCGTGCGGGTGGCAACCCAATCGAGCTCTTTTTTCGCCTTATCGGCGCAGGCGTAGCAGGTGGCAATATCGCCGGCTCTTCTGGGAGCAATGACGTACGGTATAGCGTGGCCGCAGGCTTTTTCAAAAGCGTGAATGACGTCCAGAACGCTGTAACCGATACCGGTGCCGAGATTGTAGGTGTAAACGCCCGGGTGATCGCACTTTTCGATGGCTTTGATGTGTCCGATCGCCAGATCGACAACGTGTATATAATCGCGCACGCCCGTTCCGTCGGGAGTGGGGTAGTCGTTGCCGAACACGCTGACTTTTTCGCGTTTTCCGCACGCAACCTGAGCGATGTAGGGGGTGAGGTTGTTTGGAATGCCCTTGGGATCCTCGCCGATAAGTCCGGAGGAGTGAGCGCCCACGGGGTTGAAGTAGCGCAACAAAACTATCGTCCAATCCTTGTCGGAAACGAATAAGTCGCGCAAAATGCCTTCGATGTAAAGCTTCGTAGAGCCGTACGGATTAGTAGTGGAAAGGCGACATTGCTCGTCGATGGGCAGTCTTTCGGGATCGCCGTAAACGGTAGCCGAAGAAGAGAAAACTATTTTCTTTACCGAATGAGCCGCCATGCTTTCCAAAAGCACGAGCGTGCCGTAAATATTGTTGTCGTAATATTCAAGCGGAATTTTAACGCTTTCACCCACGGCTTTAAGTCCTGCGAAGTGGATTACGCTGTCAACGTCGTTTTCCTCGAAGATCTTATCCATAGCCGCTCTGTCGCGAATGTCCGCGTTGTAGAATTTCGGCATAACGCCTGTGATTTGTTTAATTCTGTTCAAACTTTCTTCGCTGGCGTTTACGAGATTGTCCACGATCACGACGTCGTAATTACGGTTGATGAGTTCTACTACGGTGTGCGAGCCGATATAGCCCGCTCCGCCTGTAACAAGTATGCTTTTCATAAAAAAACCTCCTGAAACGGTTCGCAATAATTATATATCAAAGTCGGAAATAAAGCAATACTTTAAGGGTAAAATTTGTAAAAATTCGCAAAAACTTCCTTATGCGCGC
>JBJFAC010000290.1:0-2202 GCA_051887715.1 Candidatus Neoclostridium sp. | reverse complement strand
AAAGCACACTACGTTTCACCTTTGGTGAAGTATAGTGTGCTATACTTTTATTATATATTATTAATCCCTATGGGAACTGCACATATTTACGAAGGCTTTTTTCCGATCGTTCGTTTTTGTTTATTATGCCGGGATTAGCCGATGATCCGACGGTTTATTGCGCCCTGGGAGGCAGAACAACGCAAAAAGTTGTGGTTCCGCGCTCGCTTTTCGCGGTAACGGTGCCGCCGTGCAGCTCCACGATATGCTTTACCACCGACAAGCCTATTCCGTTGCCGTCGCACGAATGCGAGCTGTCCTCCTGATAGAATTTGCCGAATATTTTGGTATAGTTTTCGGGAGCGATGGCGACGCCCTCGTCGAAAACGCACGCCGTTACGCCGCCGTCCCCGTTTTTTTCAAGCGTTACGCCCACCTTTCCGCCTGCGTTTGCAAACTTGACCGCATTGTCCAATAGATTATACCACACCTGCATCAGTAAATCTTCCTCGCCCACGTATTCCACGTCGTCGAAGTCCACGCACAGCTCCAGATTTTTCGCGCTCCACTTTTTTTCAAGCAGCAACAGACAGCTTCTGATCTGCTCGGACAGATTGAACCGGGCAACTCCCGACAAAATGCTTTGATTTTCCACTTTGGTAAGGTTGAGTACGTTGGTGGCAAGCGAGCACAGTCGGTCGCTTTCGGCGGCGATTATGCCCAGATATTCCGCTTGCTTTTCGGGCGGAACGTTGCCCTTCTGCAGCATCGTGGCAAGCCCTTTTATGGACAAAATGGGCGTTTTGAACTCGTGCGAAAAGTCGTTTATAAAATCGCGCCTGAGTATTTCGGTATTGCCCAGCTCGGTTGCGAGATTGTTGAAGCTGCCGGCAAGTTTTTTCATATCATCGTAGCCGCCCAGACTTATCCGCACGGAATAATCGCCCTCCGCCAGCCTGGACATTCCGTTTACAATGACGTTTATCGGCTTTAACACGAGCTTACTGACCAGAAAGGACATACCCACGCCCAGAATAAGCGCCAGCAATATGAACAAGGTAAGCAAAAGCGCGCCGTATTGCGTCAGATACTCCATAGTAAGCGCGCCCGTCACTATCAAAGCGTACCAGGTGACCAAAACTATCGTTACGACGGCGAGTATTACCGTCACGAAACTGAATATATAAACTCTCTTTATTGCTTTGCGCGAGCCCTTTGCCGAGTCGTTCTTGCGCAAGGAAAATTTCTTTTGATAGGGTGGCTTTTTCATACCTTTCTCACCGCCTTATAGCCCAGCCCGCGAATGGACTGTATTTCAAATTGATCCCAGTTTTCAAAACGCTTGCGAAGCCGTCCGACGTGCACCGTGACCGTTTCGGGAACGGTATCGCAGTCAAAGCCCCATATCTCGTCCATAAGCTGCAGCCTCGTGAAAATCTTATCGGGATAGGAAAGCAGCTTGTACAAAAGCAGAAATTCCTTTTGCGGCAGTTCGACCTGCTCGCCGGGACGGCTTACCGTGAACGAGTCGTAATCCAGCACGGCGTCACCCACGACTATTTTGCGCTCGCTCTCGATTTTTGCGCGGCGGAGCAAAGCCTTTACGTGCAACAAAAGCTCCTCGTTGTCGAACGGCTTGCTCATAAAATCGTCTATTCCGGAAATAAATCCGCGCTTTCTGTCCTCGGGCAACTGCTTTGCGGATACCATCAGGACGGGCAGTTCCGCGTTGAACGTGCGCAGCTCCTCGGTGAAGCGGTATCCGTCCACGCGCGGCATCATTATGTCCACGATGACCAGATCGACGTGCTCCTTGTCCAACACGGTAAGAGCCGTGTCGCCGCCGTCCGCCTCCGTCACCGTATAGTGCTCGCTTTCCAGCAGTTCTTTAAGTAAAAATCTTGCGTTTTTATCGTCGTCTACGACCAGAACGTGAAACATTTTCTTCCTCCGGTTTTTTCCGATTATATTGTAGCACATTTATAAAGTTTAGTCAACGGATAGGCGTTTTTTGCCTTTCGGAAAGGGCAAAACGCGCGCTTTTTTCGCAATAACGCAAAAATTTTGACGTAGAACAAAAAAAATTTGAAAAACGCCTTTTTTTCGCTTGCAAAAATTTGCGAAATATTGTATTATAATATCGCTAAAAAGCTTTGCCATCATAGTCTAGCGGTTAGGACGTTGGCCTCTCACGCCGAAAACAAGGGTTCGATTCCCTTTGGT
>JBJFAC010000289.1:0-2214 GCA_051887715.1 Candidatus Neoclostridium sp. | reverse complement strand
GCGAAGAGCGGCGCCCGTATCGGTCGAAAAATAGGGATTACCCGTTCCGCAGGCAAAAATGACCACTCTGCCGCACTCGAAATGTCTTTTTGCTTTACGCAGAATGAACGGTTCGGCAACCTGCGGCAAGCTGAGCGCCGTCTGTACTCTGACCGGAACGCCTTTGCTTTCGATTGCGTCCTGAAGGGCAAGCGAATTCATAACGGTGGCGAGCATTCCCATCTGGTCGGCTGTGACTCTGTCCATATTCTGACCTTGTCTTCCGCGCCAGAAATTGCCTCCGCCGACGACGATGCCTATTTCCACTCCTTTCTCGTGCAGTTCGACTATCTGAGAAACGATGTGTTCGACTGACTGAGGATTTATGCCTACGCCTGCTTCTCCGGCGAGCGCTTCGCCGCTGATTTTTAATAATACTCTTTTATACATAGCTACTCCCATTGAAAAAATTAGAAAAATGGGAACACTTTAAGCAAAGCGTTCCCAAATAAACAAATTACTTATTGGCGATTTTTGCTATTTCTTCGGCAAAATTCTCGTTTTTCTTTTCAAGACCTTCGCCCATAACGAATTTCTCGAACTTAACTATCTCGCAAGTGGTTCCTGCTTTAGCTGCAACGTTGCTGAGATGCTGCTTTACGGTGACGGAGTTGTCTTTTACGAAATCCTGATCAATGAGGCAGACGTCCTTATAGAATTTATTGACCTTGCCTACCAACATTTTCTCAATGATAGCTTCGGGCTTGCCTGCGTTCTTGGGATCGTTGAGAGCCTGCGCCTTGAGAATTTCTTTTTCGTGAGCGACTTCTTCGGCGGGAACTTCATTGTTATAGGTATACTTAGCCGAGCACCAAGCGACGTGCAAAGCAACGTCGTGGCAAGCGGTTGCGAATTCTTCGTTGTCGTTCACGTTTTTACCGGTTTTAACTTCCAGAAGAACGCCGAGCTTGCCGCCAAGGTGAGTGTATCCTTCCACTCTTCCTTCGGGCTGTTCGATACGGGTAAATCTGCGAACGGAAATCTTTTCGCCTATTTTAGCGATAGAAGCGTTGACCAGTTCGAGAACGGTAATAGTCTGATCTCCGACGTAGGGCTGAGCGAGCAATTCATCCACGTTTGCGGGATTCTTTTCCGCAACGTGTTTAGCAATGTCGTTGCACAGCTCGACGAAAGCCGGGCTCTTACCGACGAAGTCGGATTCGCAGTTTACTTCGACCATAGCGCCGACGGTTCCGGCGGGAGTAGTGTAAACGCTTACAACGCCTTCGGAAGCGATACGGGACGCTTTTTTAGCGGCTACCGCAACGCCCTGCTCGCGAAGATATTCGGTTGCTTTTTCCATATCGCCGTTGGTTTCCTGCAAAGCTTTTTTGCATGCCATCATTCCGGCGCCGGTTTGCTTTCTGAGTTCGTTTACGTCTTTAGCGGTAAATTCCATACTTGGCTTCCTCCTGATTATTCTGCCTTTTCTTCTTCCGCAACGGGTTCTTCCGTTTCTGCGGGCTGCTGTGCAACAGCTTCTTCCGCTGGAGCGTTTTCAGCCTGCATCTGCGCTTCCATCTGACGGCGCAGAGCAAGACCCTCCTCGCCTTCCTTCGCTTCTATTACGGCGTCTGCCATAGCGGAAGCGATCAGTTTGATGGAGCGGATAGCGTCGTCGTTACCGGGGATGACGTAGTCCACTTCGTCGGGATCGCAGTTGGTGTCGACGATGCCCACGATGGGGATATTGAGCTTTCTTGCTTCCGCAACCGCAAGGTGTTCTTTGTTGGGATCGACCACGAACAAAGCGCCGGGAAGACCGCGCATGGTTTTGATACCGCCGAGATTTTCTTCCAGCTTATCGCGTTCGGCAATCAACTGAAGCACTTCTTTCTTGGGAAGAACGTTAAATTCGTTCATTTTTTCCATCTGATTGAGCTTGTTGAGACGCTCGATACGAGTACGGATGGTTGCGTAGTTGGTCAGAGTGCCGCCCAGCCATCTGGAATTGATGTAGTACATACCGCACTTTTCGGCTTCCTGCTTGATTGCTTCCTGAGCCTGCTTTTTGGTGCCCACGAAAAGAATGGGCTTTCCGCTTTCCGCAACCGACTTTACGAAAGCGTACGCTTCGTCGATAAGTCCGACGGTCTTTTCAAGATTGATGATATAAATATCATTTCTGGAAGTATAGATATACTTCTTCATCTTGGGGTTCCACTTTCTGGTGGG
>JBJFAC010000288.1:0-2236 GCA_051887715.1 Candidatus Neoclostridium sp. | reverse complement strand
AGGTTCTCACGATCAAATCCATTCCGCTGTCAATCGATTACAAGGGTACGGTCGAGGCGCAGGGCGAAGGAATAATGCGGCTCAGCGCATTGAAAAAATACAACGAAACAGCCGAAGAACCGCTTAAAAACGCAAGAAACGGCGTTGCGGGCGCAATCCGTAACCTCGATCCGAAGGTTACGGCAAAGCGCAATCTCGACGTTATTTTTTACAATGTTAACTATATCGAAGGCGCGAGGCTTATCTCTCAGCAGGAAAATATCGATTTTCTCAAGCAGAACAGATTCAAAACCGAAATGCTGTTCCGCTCTTCCGATATGGAGGAAATAATATCGAAAATTTCTTCCGTCGAACGTGATAAACTTGATTTTCTTATCGACGGAATGGTTATCAAGGTAAACAATTTTGCCGTCAGAGAGGCGCTTGGGTACACGGATAAGTTTCCAAGATGGGCGATGGCGTATAAATTCGAGGCGGAGGAAACAACGACTACGCTTGAAAGCGTGGAATGGAACGTCGGAAGAACGGGAAAGGTCACGCCGCTTGCGCACGTCTCGCCGGTAGAACTTTGCGGAGCGACGATAAGCCGCGCCACGCTTAATAATTACAACGATATAAAACGAAAAAAACTGACCGAGGGCTGTAGAGTGTTTATTCGCCGCAGTAACGACGTTATTCCCGAAATTCTGGGAATAGCGGAGGACGTCGGCGGAGGTGAGATCGCCGCGCCTGAGTTTTGCCCCGCTTGCGGAACGAGGCTGACGGAAAACGGAGCGCATCTGTTCTGCCCGAATTCTCACGAGTGTCCTCCTCAGGTCAAAGGAAGAATAGAGCATTTCGTCGAAAAAGACTGTATGGACATCCGCTCTGTAAGCGAGGCTACCATAGCGCAGTTGTACGACGTTCTGGGCGTGCGCGAGGCGTACGATTTATACCGTCTGACCGAAGACGATCTAAAAAAACTTGACGGGTTTAAGGAGAAAAAAATAAAAGGATTTCTCGTCTCTGTGGAAAAGAGCAAAACCGTACCGCTGAATAAATTTATCAACGCGCTCGGAATAGAAAACGTGGGTAAAGTGGCGGCGAAAGAGCTTGCCGCTCGTTACGGCAGTATCGAAGCGCTCGCCGAGGCGGACGAGCAGTCGCTTGCGGAGAATAATCTCGTCGGAGAAGTAACCGCATGCAGTATCCGCGAATATTTTACTCAACGCGGAGACGTGGTGAAAAAATTGCTTGCCGTCGGCGTAACTCCGGTTGCGGAAAAAAAGAAGGAGGGAGTTTTCTCCGGAAAGAACGTCGTTCTCACCGGTTCGCTGACAAAATACACGCGAGGAGAAGCAACCAAGCTTATCGAAAATAACGGCGGAACGGTGCAGTCGTCAGTCGGAAAAAGCACGGATCTGGTCGTAGCCGGCGAAAAAGCCGGCAGTAAGCTGGAAAAAGCGCAAAAACTTTCGATAAAAATATTGTCCGAAGATGAGTTTATTTCGCTCTTAAACGCTTGAAATTATTGTAAAATAGTGGTATAATATACGAAGGGTGTAGTTTGTGCCGTTCGCGCGCTTATAAACAAACGCAAAGACGTTGCCTAAATTGCAAAACCCGATTGCTTAAAAAGTCCTAAAAACGCCCGATTTTCATTAAAAACCGCATATTTTAAGTACTGTGTCTGACATAGTACTGCAAATAGAAAGGTGAAATTCGCCAAATATTCTGAAAACGGGCTTCGGAGAACCAAAAATGAAAAGTATGACCGGATACGGTAAATCCGCGGCGGTAAACGGCGGTCGCGAATTATCCGTAGAAATCAAATCAGTCAACAACCGCTATCTCGAGATTAATCCGAGGCTGCCTAAAACGCTGTCCTCGCAGGAAGAAACGGTTCGGAAAATAATCAAAAGCAAGCTGTCGAGAGGTACGGTGGACGTATATTTCAATTACGTCGACAACGATCCCTGCGATAAGGTCGTAAAGGTCGATCAGACTCTCGTTGCCGGATACGTAGCCGCCGCAAAAGAGCTGAACGCAAGGTTCGGACTTCCCGACGATTTTTCCGTTTCGGACGCTATGAGGATACCCGAAGTCGTGAAAATCGAAACGGTAGAGGCTGACGAAAACGCGCTTTCCGCGCTTCTTTCCGAGGCGCTTACCGAAGCTTGCGACAAGCTGTGCGCTTTCCGTGAAAAGGAGGGCGAAAGCATTAAAAAGGACCTTACCGTTCTCGTCGGCAACATTG
>JBJFAC010000287.1:0-2237 GCA_051887715.1 Candidatus Neoclostridium sp. | reverse complement strand
CGACGGATTAACAACGTATTAAATATATCACGAAGGAGAATAGTATATGTATTGTAAAAATTGCGGAAAGCAATCGACAAGCGAAATCTGCGACGATTGCGTAGCAAAACTCGCACGCGAGAACGCAGCAAAAACCAAAAGCACCGAAAGTACCGAAAATACGGCGGAGGCGACGGAAAAGCCCGCCATTACCCCGTATTACGCCGCTAATTACGGCAAAAAAGGAGCGATTTTATCGTTCGTTTGCGGTATCGTCGGTTTTATCTTATCGTACGTTGCCGTGTTCTTTGGCTCGTTTTACAGACAGGCAATCATCGAAATGGGCAAGGTTAACGGCGTCGGTCAGAAAGAAGCGATCGAAGAGATTGTAAACATAGGCAAAACGGGCTTTACCTTTGCAATCGTCGTTTGTGCGGTTCTGGCGGCTCTTTCCCTGACTTACGGCATTATATCCATAGTAAGATTTATAAAAACGTCTAAAAAAGGCGTAAAACCCGTAAAAACGCTTGTGTTCGGCATAATCGGTTGCGCTCTTACCGTAACGACGCTTATGATATGTATGATGGCGCTCGGTTATTTCAACGGACAAATTCCGCTTCCGACCGTCTGATTCGGTTCAAAATCAAAGGCAGAAAGCTTCCTCTTTAAGCGAGGGGAGGCTTTTGCATAAGGAGGCATTTTATGAGGATGTACGATATTATCGAAAAAAAGAAGCGCGGTGAGGAGCTCGGAAAAGAGGGAATCGACTTCTTTGTCCGCGGCTACTGTGACGGAAGCGTTCCCGATTATCAGGCGGCGGCGTTTCTGATGGCTGTGTGCTTAAAGGGTATGACCGATCGCGAAACGGCTATGCTTACCTTCGCTATGCGCGATTCGGGCGACGTGATAAGCGATATGCCGGGTATAGTCGGCAAGCGCGTGGACAAACATTCCACGGGCGGCGTGGGCGACAAAACCACGCTCGTGGTCGCTCCCGTTATCGCCGCTCTCGGTATCCCGGTAGCCAAAATGAGCGGCAGAGGATTGGGACACACCGGCGGCACGATAGACAAGCTCGAATCGATCAAGGGCTTTAATACCGATATTTCGCCCGAAAACCTCAAAAAAACGGTGGAAAAGTACGGTATTGCCGTCGTGGGACAAAGCGCGTCGCTCACTCCCGCGGATAAAAAAATGTACGCTCTGCGCGACGTCACCGCCACCGTGGACAGTATTCCGCTTATCGCCTCAAGTATTATGAGCAAAAAACTCGCGCTCCCCGACGACTGCATCGTTCTGGACGTCAAATGCGGAAGCGGCGCGTTTATGAAGTCGGAAGAGGACAGCCTCGCGCTTGCTCGGACTATGGTAGATATCGGTAAAAAAGCGGGCAGAAAAATGCTTGCGCTCGTCACCGATATGGACGCTCCGCTGGGGCTTGCCATAGGTAATTCGCTGGAGGTGATCGAGGCTATCGATACGCTGAAGGGAAAAGGACCGAAGGATTTTACCGAGCTGTGCTGCTCGCTCGCCGCCTATATGCTGCGGCTGTGCGAGGGAGAGGAACTGTCCGTCTGTCGCAAAAAGGTCGAACGTGCGCTCGAAAGCGGAGCGGCTTTCGCTAAGTTTAAGGATATGATCGAAGGGCAGGGAGGCTGTGCGGACCTGGCGGACGACACGTCGTTGTTCCCGGTAGCGCCGTTTCGCCGCGAGGTTAAGGCGGATAAAGAGGGCTACGTTTTCAGCGTTAACGCCGAAAAGTACGGCATTGCCGCTCTCACGCTCGGCGCCGGCAGAACCAAAAAAGAGGACGTAATCGATTATTCCGCAGGCATAATCATCGCTAAAAAACGCGGCGACTACGTTCGCGTCGGCGATACCGTAGCCACTTTGTTCTCGTCAGATCCCGTAAAGCTCGACGAGGCGGAGCGCATTATTCTGCAAAATACGCTGATTTCTCCCGAAAAGCCTTCCGTTCCGCCCCTTATCTACGCCGTTATAGAGTAATTCGCAACGTTGGTTGGACGCCGATTAAGCGCGATATCGCCGCGAATGTAAAATTTTGTGCTCAAAACTGCTAAAATGACGAAAAAGTAGTGGACAAACGCGAAAAAATTTGTTATAATTATGCTTGCGTTTTGAATATCCGTTGCAATTCGGTTAACGCCTTCGCGGAGAGGTGGTTGAGTGGCCGAAGGCACACGCTTGGAAAGCGTGCGTACGTTAACGCGTACCGCGGGTTCGAATCCCGCCCTCTC